>JAYZWP010000202.1:0-4888 GCA_036142245.1 Pseudomonadota bacterium
CTGGTTGGATCGGCCTGGATCCGACCTCCGGGCTGTTTGCGGCGGAAGGGCACATCCCGCTCGCCTGTACGCCCGAGCCGCAGAGCGCCGCCCCCATCACCGGGGCCACGGACCGGTGCGAGACCGAGTTCGCGTTCTTCAACCGGGTCACCCGGGTCCACGAGGATCCCCGGGTCACCCTGCCCTACTCCGAGACCCAGTGGCAGGCCATCGACGCTCTGGGCGAGGCGATCGACGAGGAGCTGCAGGCCGCGGACGTGCGCCTGACCATGGGCGGGGAACCCACCTTCGTGGCCATAGACGATATGGAGTCGGCGCAATGGAATACGGCAGCCGACGGCGAACACAAACGCGATCTGGCCCAGCGGCTGCTGCTGCGCCTGCGCCAGCGCTTCGCGCCCGAGGCGTTGGTGCACTATGGACAGGGCAAGTGGTATCCCGGCGAGCCGCTGCCGCGCTGGCAACTGGGCCTGCATTGGCGCACAGACGGCCAGCCGGTCTGGCGCGATTCCCTGTTGCTCGCAGACGCGCTGAAGCCAGGCCGTTATGGCTACCCCCAGGCCAAGACGCTGGCCACCGAGTTGTGCCGCACGCTCGGCGTGAATCCCGGTTATCTCATGGCGGCCCGTGAGGATCCCTTCTACTACCTGTGGCAGGAGGATCGCCTGCCGCAGGATGTCGATCCGGAACAGGCGGACCTCGCCGACGCCGCGGAGCGGCGCAAGCTGGCCGCCCTGCTGCGCCAGGGACTCGATCATCCGGTGGGGCTGGTGTTGCCGCTGCGCTGGGACGACGGCGCGGGCGGGTGGCGCAGCAGCCGCTGGCCGCTGCGCGGTAAGCGGCTCTATCTCCTGCCGGGGGACTCCCCCATGGGGCTGCGTCTACCGCTGGAGAGCCTGCCCTGGGAGAGCCGGGAACAGGACATTGCCCCGCCGGCATCCCTGTTTGCCGCCCCGACCCCCCCGCTCGAAAGGTTTGACCTGGCGGTGCACCAGCGGCGCGAGGCTGCCGCCAGTTCGACCGAAGACCACGGCGACACCTCCCCGGCTCAGAGCGGCGCAGGGTATCTCCAGGTCATTCATACGGCGCTTTGCATCGAGTTGCGGGACAAGCGCATCCATCTGTTTCTGCCGCCGCTACCGAGCGTCGAGCAGTATCTCGACCTGGTAGCGAGCATCGAGGCGACGGCGCGGGAACAGCGACTCGCTGTGGTCATCGAAGGGTACGAGCCACCGCGCGACAACCGCATGATGCGTCTGCTGGTAACCCCGGACCCCGGCGTGATCGAGGTGAACATCCACCCGGCGGCGTCCTGGCGCGATCTGCAACGCACCACCGAGGTGCTCTACGAGGAAGCCCGGCAAAGCCGTATGGGGACCGAGAAATTCATGCTCGACGGCCGCCATACCGGCACCGGCGGTGGCAATCACGTCACCCTGGGCGGACCCACCCCGGCGGACAGCCCGATGCTGCGCCGCCCCGACCTGCTGCGCAGCCTGATCAGCTACTGGCAGAACCACCCGAGTCTGTCGTACGTCTTTTCGGGTCTGTTCATCGGCCCCACCAGCCAGGCGCCGCGGGTGGACGAGGCGCGCCACGAAAACCTCTACGAACTGGAGATTGCGTTCCAGCAGATGCCGGATGGGGCCGTCGAACAGCCCTGGCTGGTGGACCGGCTGTTGCGCCACCTGCTGGTGGACATTACCGGCAACACCCACCGGGCGGAGTTCTGCATCGACAAGCTCTACTCCCCGGACAGCGCCACCGGACGGCTGGGGCTGCTCGAAATGCGCGCCTTCGAGATGCCGCCGCACCCGCGCATGAGTCTGGTTCAGATGCTGCTGCTGCGGGCACTGGTGGCACGCTTCTGGCGCACCCCTTACCGTGCCCCGCTGGTCCGCTGGGGCACCGCACTGCACGACCGCTTCATGCTCCCGCATTTCCTGTGGAAAGACCTGCGGGAGGTGATCGAGGACCTGAACCGCAGCGGTTATCGGTTCGATATCGCCTGGTTCGATCCCTTCTTCGAGTTCCGCTTTCCGCTGATCGGCATCATGAACGTCGATGGATTGGAACTGGAACTGCGCCAGGCGATAGAACCGTGGCACGTCCTCGGCGAAGAAGCCGCCGGTCAGGGGACGGCGCGCTACGTCGACTCGTCGGTGGAAAGGTTGCAGATCAAGGTGCGCGGCATGACGACACCGCGCCATGTCGTGGCCTGCAACGGCCGGCGGGTGCCGCTGCGCTCCACGCAAAGCCCGGGTGAATTCGTCGCCGGGGTGCGCTACCGCGCCTGGCAGCCGCCCTCGGCACTGCACCCCACCATCGGCGTGCACACCCCACTGGTATTCGATCTGGTCGACACCTGGAATGGCCGCTCCCTGGGGGGCTGTACGTACCATGTCTCCCACCCCGGTGGACGCAGTTACGACACCTTTCCGGTCAATGCGTACGAGGCGCAGGGACGTCGCATCAGCCGCTTCTATCAGCACGGTCACAGCATCGGAGCCGTGGAAATCCCCCCGCAGATCGCCCCGCGGGGAAGACTCGAAGTTCGGGGACCGCAAGACGGCATCGCCCCCCCGCCGGCCCTGGATGCCGACGCCGAGTACCCCACCACGCTGGACCTGCGCCGCTGAGCCGTGCCGGCCGTCGCACCCGCTAGAATCCGCGCCCGAACAGAACCCGAGTCAAGGTGACAAAGGACCAGGAAATGTCATCGGCGATGCTGGCAGCCAGCGGCCACCGTTACCCCGGTCGCGACGGCGTATACGACGAAATGCGGGGCGCCGACGGGGCGGTACGCCCGCACTGGCGCTATCTCATGGAATCGCTGGGCGGGCTGGGGCGCGACGGTCTGCGGGCGCGGCAACGCGAGGTGCAGCGCCTGCTGCAGGACGAGGGGGTCACCTACAACCGGTACAGCGCCCCGGGCGGCCCCCACCAGGTCTGGCCGCTGGACCCGGTACCGCTGGTGATCAGCAGTGAGGAGTGGGCCACCATCGAAGCGGGCCTGATTCAGCGGGCCGAACTGTTGAACCTGATCCTGACCGACCTGTACGGACCGCAGGAGCTGTTACGCCATCGGCTGCTGCCCCCCGAACTGGTGTTGAGCCACCCCGGCTTTCTGCGGCCCTGCCGGGGGATCCCGTTCCCGGCCAGCCACCAGTTGACCCTGTGCGCCGCCGATCTGGCACGCGCCCCGGACGGCAGCATCTGGGTGATCGGCGACCGCACCCAGGCTCCCTCCGGCGCCGGCTACGCGCTGAAGAATCGCACCATCATTTCCCGCGTGATGCCGTCGCTCTACCGGGATGCCCAGGTCCACCGCCTGGCGATGTTCTTCCGCACCCTGCGCGGCAGCCTGACGGGACTGGCGCCCAACGGCAACAATGATCCGCGAGTGGTACTGCTCTCCCCGGGGGTGCACAACGAGAGTTATTTCGAGCACACCTACCTGGCGGCCTACCTCGGGCTGACACTGGTGGAGGGGGATGACCTGGTGGTCCGGGATGGGCGGGTCTGGCTGCGCAGTACCGGTCAGCTCGAACCGGTGGACGTCGTTCTGCGGCGGGTCGATGACGATTTCTGCGACCCCCTGGAACTGCGCCCGGACTCCCAGCTCGGGGTCCCGGGGCTGCTGGAAGCGGCGCGGCGCGGCCAGGTCAGCATCGCCAATCCCCTGGGCAGCGGCGTGTTGGAGAACCCCGGGCTGCTGGCGTTTCTGCCCAGCCTGTGCCGCCACCTGCTGGGGCAACCGCTGCGCCTGCCCAGTCTCGCCACCTGGTGGTGCGGCCAGAAGGATGGCGAGCAACACGTGCTGGGCAATCTGGAACGCATGGTGATCAAGGAAGTGGGTCACGGCATGCGTTACAGGACCTATTTCGGCTCACGCATCGGTACCCGGGCACGGCGGCAACTGGCGGCGCGCATCGCCGCGCGGCCGAGCGCCTTTTCCGGGCAGGAGGAGTCCGCTTTCTCCACGGTGCCCGCGCTATCCGGCGGCGCCCTGGCGCCACGTGCCGCCGTGCTGCGTACGTATCTCGTCGCGCGTGAGGATGGCTACGCCGTCATGGCCGGCGGATTGACACGCATCGCGCGCCGGGACAGTGACCTGATCATCACCAATCAGGCCGGCGGCGTGAGCAAGGACACCTGGGTTCTGGCATCGGAGCCGGAGCGTCAGGTCAGCCTCACCCAGCCCTTTGTCACCGGCGCGGTGCCCGGTGTGGTGGCCCCGCTGTCCGGCCGCGCCGCGGAAGGGATGTTCTGGCTGGGGCGGTACACCGAGCGCGCCGAATCGATCGCCCGGTTGATGCAGGTTATCGTCAACGCCTATTCCGGCAATCCGGCCGGGAGCAACCTGGAAACCGACGAACACCTGAAAACCCTGTTGCAGTCGCTGACTCACCTCACGGTCAACTATCCCGGCTTTATCGATCCGGCAACGCTGCTGGAGCCGGAAGCGGAACTGCTGGCGCTGATCGCCGATAGGCATCGCCCCGAAACGCTGATGGCAACGCTGGATTCCGGCGTGAGCGCGGCACGGGAGGTGCGCGATCTGCTGTCGGCGGACAGCTGGCGGGTGATCAACGACCTTGACCGCCTCCGGATGCGACTGGCGACGGCACCACCCGCAGAACTGGCGGGCGTGTCCGATCTGCTGGCGGAACTGATCACCACCCTGATGGCATTCGCGGGACTGAGCATGGAGAGCATGACCCGGGAGCAGGGTTGGCTGTTCCTGGATCTCGGCCGGCGGCTGGAACGTGGTCTCGCGCTGGTGTCGCTGCTGCGCAGCAATCTGGTGAAGGTTGTCGATGCCGAGACAACGGAACTCCTGACCGAATCCGTCCTGCGTACCCTGGACAGCGTCATCACCTACCGG
>JAYZWP010000203.1:0-4118 GCA_036142245.1 Pseudomonadota bacterium
GCTGGTGCAGCTGCGACTCCCGACGATCGCCACCTGCGGCGCGGCCAACTCTTCTGACGGTCCTTCCACGAACAACAACGGCGGCGGGTCGGGTATCTGTTTCAGTAGCGCGGGGTACGCGGCGTCCGAAAATGACACCACCGCTCTGTTCCGACCTTTCGCTAGCCAGCGCCGGTCCGCTTCGACCGCTTGAGACTGTGGCCCTGAGCGAATCGCCCCGACGATCCCGGACCGGTTTGGAATTCCCGCAAGGATTTCTTCCAGAGCCCGCGACGACGCACGGAACACCCCATCCGCATCGCCGAATCTTGCAAGCAGGCGCGCCAAAACGACCGGACCGACACCTGGAACGCGATTCAGCGCCAGCAGACAGGTCAGATCATCGGCGGACGCCCGCACGAACTGGTCGACGCGGCCGAGGTTCCTTACTTCAGGGGGCGGTGATGCGGTCGCCGAGATGGATGGCGCGGGTCGCCGACATTACCAAGGCGAAGCTGACCCGGTCATACACACGAAAAACCATGAGCTTGCCCGCTTCCAGCGTAGGTAGCTCAACCAACCCGGCGTGTTGGGGATCTCTCGCGGGGTCTGGCGTTTGGTGAACCGCAAGGACATGTCCGGTCTCCATGCCATCCGCGATGCCGCGGTTCAATACGACAATGTTGTTGGTGCCGATCTGGGAAACCCCGTCCACGACGGAAATCACTCTGCCCGTAAAGGAGGCATCAACCGCGTGGGGCGTGAAGGTAGGTTCGACCAACTCATCTGGCCGCGGCATCAATATGTCCCCGGGCAACACTTCGCGACTGGATTGCGTAATCAGCAGGGTTGCCGGATCGCCAGCTTTTTCGACTACCGCGGAACCCACGTGCAGACCCTCGTAACCAAGAATCTCGTGACCGTCGGGATCTCTGTAGGGTCCACCGACGCGGTAAATCTCGAAGAAATTTTCCGTCGCCTCGGGCAGATTACGGACATATATTCTGTCGCCCGCGCCGGTGATCACATGTTCGTCCGCGCCCTGGACGACATAGCCTGCGCCAGGAACGTGCGGATCGGGCAGTACCAGAGAGCGGCTAAGAAACTGACTTATCGCTTCCAAAGGAATGGTCGGCACGGCCTGCCGCAAAGCGGTTTCTCGGACTCGGGGAGACAGTTTCACCGTTGCGTCGCCACGCTCGATCATGAGCGCCGGACCGTCCAGAGTATCGACCAGATACAGGCGGTCGCCCGGGTAGATCAAGTGCGGGTTCGCAATCCCGGGGTTGACTCTCCACAGTTCCGGCCATCGCCACGGTTCTTCAAGAAACCGGCCGGAGATATCCCACAGGGTGTCACCTTTCTCTACGACGTACTCCTGGGGGTGGTCAGCGGCCAAGGTCAACTCCTCGGCCAGGGCAGGGCTGCCGCTGAGCAACGCAGTCAGGAGCAACAAAAGGTGGCGTCTTGTGGTCATCTGAAGCCTCTACCGGTACAATCCTGTGGTGCGCACGAGGCGAAATCTACAGCATTATCTTCTATTTTTTAAATAGTTAGCAACACATCTTCCCAATTAGGTCGAAATTCCAGACGAACACGCCATGGCGCGACTGACCCTATTGCACTATCCGGACACGCGCTTGCGCGAGCAGGCGGAACCGGTTACCAAGTTCGATGACGATCTGCGGCAACTCGCCTCGGACATGGCGGAGACGATGTACGCCCACCGCGGGATCGGCCTGGCCGCGATCCAGGTGGGGGTAACCAGGAGAGTGGTGGTACTGGATACCAGTGAAGAGCGTAACGCTTTGCTCACGCTAGTAAATCCGGAGGTCGTTCGCAGCGAGGGATTAACGGAACATGAAGAGGGTTGCCTGTCCGTCCCGGATGTCTATGAACCAGTAGTCCGACCCGAGCGCGTCTGGGTACGGGCACATAACCTCGCGGGGGAGACGATCGAGTTGGACGTTGAGGGGTTGCGTGCGATCTGCATCCAGCACGAAATCGATCACCTTGATGGCAAGTTGTTCATCGACCGGCTTTCGCGCCTCAAACAGGATCGGCTGCGCAAGCGGGTGGCCAAGCGCGGACGCCAAGAACGTCTCGCGGTTGCTTGAGAATTCTGTTTGCCGGCACACCGCGGTTCGCGGTGGTGTGTCTGAACGCGCTGCTGCACACGCACCACCAGGTCGTTGCCGTATTTACTCAACCGGACCGTCGAGCCGGTCGTGGCAAAAAGTGGTTGTCGTCGGAGGTCAAGCAGCGGGCGGAGTCGCTCGGCCTGCCGATAGAACAGCCCGCGCGGCTGTCCGACCCACAGGTGCAATCTCACATGGCAGCTTACCGGCCCGACGTGCTGGTGGTAGTCGCCTACGGAATGATTCTGCCGGCCCATCTGCTGACCCTGGCGCCCCTGGGGGCTGTCAACGTGCACGCGTCACTTTTGCCGCGCTGGCGCGGCGCCGCGCCGATCCAGCGCGCCATCATGGCCGGTGACAGCGAAACTGGGATCACCATCATCCGCATGGATACGGGGCTGGATACCGGTCCGGCCCTGCTCCGAGAAGCGGTCTCGATCGGTGAGCGAGAGAACGCCGGTCAGTTGCACGACAGGCTCGCTGAGGTGGGTGCTTCCTTGCTCGTCGACGCACTGGGACAATTGGAGCAGGGGCTAGCGCGTGAAACACCACAGGCATCTACCGGGGCGACTTACGCCGCAAAGCTGACGGCCGAGGATTTCCTTATCGACTGGCGACATCCTGCCACGCAGATCGATCGGCAGATTCGGGCCCTCGCCCCACATCCCGGCGCGCGTACCTCCTATGCCGGGTCGCTGGTCAAGGTGTTGCGGGCGCGTCCGACGGTGAGCGAATCGGCCGGGCACGGTCCGGGTGCCATCACGGCGGTGCGTAGCGACGGCATCTCGGTCGCGACCGGGTCCGGCGCGCTCTGTGTGGAGGATCTGCAGGCCGAGGGGGGTCGGGTGATGGCCGCCGCTGATTTCGCCCGGGGTCGAACGATTACCGTCGGGGCACGGCTGGGGAGTGACGAAGGGGAACTATCATGAAGATCCTTATTCTCGGAGCGGGCCAGGTCGGCGCCACCGTGGCGGAGAATCTCGCCGGAGAATCGCACGATGTCACCCTGGTAGACCACAATCCGGATGCTCTGGCGGAACTTGAGGAGCGCCTGGACCTGCGCACGGTCGAGGGGAAAGCATCTCACCCGGATGTGCTGCAACGGGCGGGCGCCCGGGAGGCCGATCTGCTGGTTGCGGTCACCAGCGAGGACGAGACCAACATGGTCGCTTGCCAGGTCGCCGCGTCGCTGTTTCATACACCCAAGAAGATCGCGCGGATTCGCTCACCGGCGTTCCAGCGTCACCCCGAGCTGTTCGGGCCGTCCGGATTTCCCATCGATGTGTTGATCAACCCGGAAGTCCTCGTCACCGAATACGTCATGCGGCTGATTCAGTTTCCCGGGGCGCTGCAGGTGCTCGACTTCGCGAAGGGCAAGATTCAGTTGGTGGCGATCCGCACCTTTACCGGCGGCCCGCTGGTCGGACACCGTCTGGCGGAGTTGCGCGATCACCTGCCGGAGACCGATATACGGGTCGCGGCGATTTTTCGCGAGGGTAAGTCCATCGTTCCGACAGGAGAAACGGTAATCGAGGTTGGGGATGAGGTGTTTTTCATTTCACCCACCCAGGATATTCCCGCGGCGATGGCGGAGTTCGGCCGGTTTGGGCAACGGGTCAAGCGCGTCATGCTCGCCGGCGGCGGCAACATCGGATTGCGTCTGGCGAATGCGCTGGAAAACCATTACAGCGTCAAGATGATCGAGCGATCGCCAGAACGGGCGAAGCTGCTGTCCGAGACGCTGAAAAAAACACTGGTGTTTTGCGGGAGCGCTACGGAGGGGGAGATTTCGGCTGCCGAAGGTATCGATCAGACCGACGTTTTTTGTGCAGTGACCAACGACGAGGAAGCCAATATTCTGTCTGCGATTCTCGCCAAGCGACAGGGAGCAAAGTTGGCGATGTCCTTGATCAATCGCGCCTCCTACGTCGACCTGGTACAGAGCAGCAGCATAGACGTGGCCATTTCACCCAAGCTAGCCACCATCTCCAGGTTGTTGGC
>JAYZWP010000204.1:0-3559 GCA_036142245.1 Pseudomonadota bacterium
CAGCCGGACCATGCCGGGATCATCCTTTACCTGCTCCAGGTACTCGAGAAAGGTGCCGTTCCAACCAGCCTGTTGCCGGTTGCTCCGATCCTTCTGGATGATCTCCGCAAACGATGGGATGGTGTTCAGCATGCGCTATACCTCCGCTGGTGCCGCTGGCGTCGCTGATGAGTTGTCTTACCTGACTGACATCTGCCTCTTGCTCTCCCTGTTACTGATCGTGCGTTGGTTGTTGGTGATGCACGTTGCCGCCCTGGTCCGGGACCGCTGGAGCGGCTGTGCGCGAGTAGTTCAATTCAAATCTCGTGCCACTTTGGATCGGAATCCGCGAAAATTGTAGCCCTTTTATTTCCTTCGAAACTCGGTAAACTGGGTAGTTCCCCCTGCGCGTAACAAATTGTTTTAACGAACAGTTTTTGTTCCGGTCAGTAAAAATCCCGGCCCGACCAGCAGTTTTTTTGATTATTTCGGGGCGGCATTTTTCTGACAATCGCGCCACCCCTACGGTTCGTCCCGCGGCACAGTTTTGACGCGCATTTACCCATCGTGCGCCATCACCGTGCAACCGGTGGGCCACCATATCCGGTCAATTCCATGTAGCCCTCGCCGGCCCTATCCCCGGAAACGGTGACCGCTCCTTCCCAGTAATCGGGCCCCCAACCCATTCCAGCCATCTCCTGTTCGGGGAAGACAGCTCGGACCACCAGGGTCATCCCGGCTATCCGCAGTCGCCAGCGCAGCGGGTAGCCGGCACCGGTCCGCGGTGAGCGCCACAGCTTGCCGTCCGGCTCCAGTGCCACCTCCTGCACGCCGAGGGTGCGGGAACTGCCATCCGGCCCGACGAGCGTCGCGGTGCGGTACCGTTCGCCGCCGTCCTCGGCACGGATTCGAAACGCCATCACCGAACTGCCGTCGTCGAGCCGCAGACCGAACCAGTCCCAGCCGGCCGCCCCCGGTGGCAGCAGCGCATCGCTCCATTCATGATCCATCCACGCCACACCCTGGACCGGTTCGCTGCCTTGCCGGTCGTGGTGTTCTCCACGAACCCGCAGCCGCGGCAACGAGTAGTAGTGGCTGAAGAACGCGGGCTCCTCGGCCTTGCGGCTGATCCCCCCGTCTCCATGCAGCACCGCGTCGAAAGGCGCGTCGAATACCAGTTCGAAGCGGTCGTCACCGACGCTGAACGACCCCCGCCATTGACCCTGCGCCTCACGCAAAGACCAGTCGCCGATCCGCACATCGAGACGATCCGCAGCGGCATCGGCGAATCCGGGATACTGCCGCGAGATACGCTGCGCGTGCCGGTGCCGACGATCCTGCAATCGTGACAGCGCGGCGTGCCCCATGTAGACCTGATGCGGCGTAAAAGAGGACGGGTTGCGCTGCCAGTCCCCCCGCGGCATGCGGGTACGAAACAGCGTGAACTGGAAACCTGCCTCGCCGAGCCGTTCCCCCTGGAGCCGCCCGGTGAAGTACCACCACTCGATTCGCTGTTCAGGATGCGCGCCGTGATCCCGCGGCAGGCTGATCGCAGCCGGAGTATCCCCCGACGCCGGTGCGCCGGCCGCGCCGCTCGCCGTCGCCGTCCAGATAACCAGCCAAAGCATGGCCCGGCACCCGCGTACGCTTCGCAGCAACATCCTACTGCGCGCCCAGCGCCAGGGAGGTCGTCGCCGTTGCACGACCGGTCACCAGTAACGCGCTGCTGAGCGCCGCGCTGCCGATCAGTAACCCACCCGCCGCGGCCACCACTCCCCAGGGGATGTAAGTGTCGATGGTCCAGTGGAAGGACTGCACGTTAACCACCCGATTCAGGATCAAGGTGCACAGGATGCCGCCCAGCGTACCACCGGCCACCCCCAGGCCCGCCATACCCGCCGCCTCCAGGGCGAGCAACCCGCGCAGCCGTGCACGCCGCCAACCCAGATGCAGCAGCACCGACAGTTCGGCACGCCGCTGCTCCAGTTGCAGGAGTTGCGTGTTGATCACGGCCAGCACCCCCACCAGCACGGCGATCACCACCAACACGTAGGTCACGGCGAAGGTACGGTCGAAGGATTCGATCGCGGCGGCACGCAGCGCCACCTGGTCACTGATCGCGATGCCGGGCCGATTGCCAAACAGTCGCTGTACCGCCTCACGCACCTTCTCCACCGACGCCCGCGGCACACCGAAGATAGCCAGACCGCTGAAATCCGTCAGCCCGGTGAGGCGCTGAAACTGCTGCGTGTCCAGCACCACCCGCCCCCATTGGTAGCCGTAGTCGCGCCACACGGCGAGCACCCGGCACTGCTCAGCGGCTCCCTGCGCCGGCAGCGCCAACGCATCCCCGACCCCGACCGGGAAGCGGCTGGCAAAGGACTCCGATACCACACAGCCTCCCGCGGTGTCGGCTTGTCCGTCGAGCCCGAACATCTTCCGCACGCCCGCCATCCTCAAGTCCCGCCCGCCGAGTAGCACTTCCGGTTCGTCGGCGGCACTGCCGGGCCAGGTCAGCGCCAGATCCCGCAACGTTTCCACCGCCGCCACATCCGGCAGACGCCGGATGCGCTGCGCCTCCTGCGCGGTGATGACGTCGCTGCCCTGCGGGGAACCGGCGCTGACGAACAGGTCCGCCCGCAGAACCCGGTCGAGCCAAACTTCGACGCTGCCGCGAAACGACCAGACCATGCCGCTCATCGCCACCATGAGCGCGAACGAGACCAGAGCTGCCGCCGCGGCGAGCGCGGCCCGCCCGGGGGCGGCACGCAGGCGCGCCAGCACCAACCCCGCCGCGCCGCTTCCGGGAGACAGCCGATAGCCGTACAGCACAGCACCGATCGCCGGCGGCAGCGCCGTGATTCCCGCCCCGATCACCAGCGTGATGGCGGCGTATCCCGCGAGAGGGATACCCGCCACGGCGGGCAGACGCGCGAGCAAACCGGCAGCCGCCAGAGCGGCCAGGCTGCCGGCCAACAGCAGGCCGCTGCGGCTACCGCCCCGCGCCGCGTCGCCGGGAACCGCTCCCTGTCCCGCCGCGGCGCGCATGGCGTGGGCCATGGGCCGCGCGCAGGCGAGGAGCAATCCCAGCAGACCGACGCCGAGCGGCCCGATGAGCGCCCCGACCGGGATCACCGGCCAGGCGGAGTCCACCTGGAAGTAACCGGCGCCCAGATCACCGCCGGTCCAGGCGAGACCCAGCGCGCCCACGCCGTATCCCGCGGCCGCCCCCACCACCAGGCCGGGCAACGCCACCAGCAGCGCGGTGCCGGCGAGGCTCCAGAACAATTGCCGGTCATCCATGCCCATGGTACGCAGCAACCGCAGTTCGGCATGGCGTCGGCGCAGTCCGAGTTCAAGCAGCGACCAGATCAGAAACCCGGCGGTCAACAGACCCACTCCGGACAACACCCGCAGGTTGATCCGATAAGCACGGGTCATCGCCGCGAGACGCCGCGTGTCCAGTTGCGGGTCCGCTGTCAGTACACGCTCCCCCAGAGACGCCGCCACGGCGCGGACCAGTGCATCGCGCGGGACGTCCGGATACAGCGTCAGGTCGATGCGGTCCAGCTCGTCGAGA
>JAYZWP010000205.1:0-5135 GCA_036142245.1 Pseudomonadota bacterium
AACGTCCCGTCGTACACCAGCACCCGGGGCGAGAGCTGTTCCAGTACGGCGGACAGGGTGCCCAATGACTCGCGTACGTGGAGTGCCGCCGGGATGGCGCCGAGTTCCACGGCACCGAACAGCGCCACGGCGTGCTGCACCGACGCAACCGTCATGAGCGCGACCCGGTCGCCCTTGCGCACGCCGAGTTGGTGGTAGAGCGCCGCGCAACGCCGCGCCTGGTCGAGCAGTTCCGGATACCGGTACCGGTACAGTTCGTCGACCACACTCTCGCGTTCCGGGAACCACTCCGCGGCCCGGTGCAGCATGTCCCGAACGGTGATGTCTCGTGTCGCCATTGCCTCCTCCCTATTGGTTTATCGATGATTCGTGCCGTGTCGCGTGGCGGTCGCGCACGGTGCCGTGCTTGCGGCCGCAGCCGGTTATTTCATGCCGCCGGCGCCTGTGAGGTTCCCCGCAGCACCGCGATCGCCCAGCCGATGATGAGCAGATGGATGACGACCGTCACGATGCTCATCCAGAGTGCTTCGTAACTCACGAGGCCGCTGTAGAGATCCCACAGGGCGAACAGAAACTCGATCATGATGACGACAGGGATCAACCCGACATAGTGTTGCGGTTTGCGGGCTCCCCACAGCAGCACGGCGCCGACGGCCGCCAGCCCCAGACCGACGGCCAGCCAGGCGTCCAGCACGAGTTGGAATACCGGTTCTCCCTGACGCAGGTCGACATCCGGATACATGGTCGGGAGCAACGGTGCGAAAAGCTGGGGCCAGAGCGCCACCAGGTTCAAGAAATAGAACACGCCGATGGTGATCATGAACGCTTTTGGTGATCGCATGGATTCTCCCCCGAGCCGTGTACCGCCGGGGAAGGGTAGCAGCAAGCGAGGGTCGCTGTCCCGGGTCGAGTCAGCGCGCTCCGCTCGATGCGGTGTTGCCGGGTGCCGCGCTGATCGGCTCGCCGAGCCAGCGCTCTACGGCGGCGGCGATCTCCTCGCGGGCGAGCGGTTTCGCCAGGTAATCGTCCATGCCCGTGGCCAGACAGACCTCCCGATCCCCCTCCATGGCGTTGGCGGTCATCGCGATGATGACGGTGCGGTGATTGCCGCTCGCCTCGATGTTACGGATGCGGCGGGTCGCCTCGAAGCCGTCCATGATCGGCATCTGGCAGTCCATGAAGATCACGTCGTAGGGTTGCGATTCGAGCGCCGTGAGCACCTCGGCACCGTTCGCGGCAACATCCGCGACAACGCCCAGGCGCTCCAGCATCTTCAGCGCCACCTTCTGGTTGATCAGATTGTCCTCGGCGACCAGTACGCGGGCAGTGCCGCCGCAGACCGGCGCCCGGAACGGTTCCAGGCGCAGTGCCGGCTCCGACTCGTCGTCGGACAGCACGGTGCGCAGTGTCTTCGACAGCAGTTCGCGGCGTAGCGGTTTGGCCAGTGCCGCCCGGGCGCCCACTGCATGGGTGTCGATGGCGTGGCCCAGCGACGAGAGCAACACGATGGACGGGTTTCCAAGGTCGGGGTCCGCGCTGATGCGCCGCGCCGCCTCCAGCCCATCCATGCCCGGCATCATCACGTCCAGGAGTACCAGGTCGTAGGGTTTGCCGCGGTGGGCCGCCTCCTCGAGCCGTTGCAATGCCTCGGGACCGTTCTGCGCCTCGGCGCAGAGCATTCCCCAGCGCCCGCACAGCCCGGTCGCGACAGCCCGGTTGACCGGGTGGTCATCGACCACCAGCACCTGCCGGCCGCGGAACGGCAGGGACGGGTCCACGGCCAGCGGCTGGCGCAGTTGCCGCAGCCGTACCGTCGTCCAGAAGGTGCTGCCTGCGCCTGGGGTACTCTCCACGCCGATGCTGCCGCCCATCAACTCCGCAAGCTGCCGGCAGACGCTGAGCCCCAGGCCGGTCCCGCCGAAACGGCGGGTCGTTGAACCGTCTTCCTGGGCGAAGGGTTCGAAAATCCGCTGCACGGCCTCCGGGGAGATGCCGATGCCGGTATCCGTTACGGCGCAGCGTACCGTCAGCATGTCGCCATCGACCGCCTCCAGCGAGACGTGGACACTGATTTCGCCCCGTTCGGTGAATTTCACCGCGTTGCCGATCAGGTTGGTCAGAATCTGGCGCAACCGGGTCGGATCCCCGGCCACCTGTTCGGGAACATCCGGGTCGAGCCAGCCGCCCAGTTCCAACCCCTTGGTCTGGGCCCGTTCCGCCAACAGCGCGTTGACGTCGTCGACCAGGGTGCTCAGATCGAAGGGTACTTCCTCGATGTCGAGCCGACCCGCCTCGATTTTCGAGAAATCCAGGATGTCATTGATGATCGACAGTAGGGCCTCGGCGGAGTTCAGCGCCGTTGCCGCGTAGGAGCGCTGCTCGGCATCGAGATCACTGTCCTGCAGGAAGCCGAGCATGCCGATCACGCCGTTCATGGGGGTACGGATCTCATGGCTCATGTTGGCCAGAAACTGCGACTTCGCGGCCACTGCCTGTTCCGCCCGCTCCCGGGCGGCCTCGAGTTCCTGCTCGCGCAGCTTGCGCTCGCCGATGTCGCGACCGATCGCATAGATAAGTTGCTCCTCCTCGAACAGGATGAGACTCCACTCCAGCCAGGCCCAGTGGCCATCCTTGTGGCGCAGCCGTCGCGCCGCATTACGTACCGAGCCGCCGTGATCGCGTACGAATTCCGCGACATTGCGGTTGAGAATGTCGTCGGGGTGCATGAGGTCGAACAGCTTTCGGCCAAGTAACTCCGCCGGCTCATAGCCGAGCACCACCTGGCTGGCCGGGCTGGCGGAGCGGACCGCTCCATCCGGTTCGAGGGTGACGATCATGTCCAGCGACAGGTCGATGGTGCGCTGTAGTTCCACCGTGGCGGCGAGGGCTTCGTCCCGGGCTCGTGCGAGCGCCTCCTCGTAGCCGATACGTTCGGTGATGTCCCGGCCGGTGAGGTACAGCAGTCCATCCGCCTCGACATAGGTGAGGTTCCACTCGAAGGATACCCAGTGCCCCTGTTTGTGGCGCAGGCGGCGCAGCTCGTCCTTGCTGGAACCCCCCTGGTCCTGGGTGTAACTGCGCATGGTGCCGCCGGTCAGGTCATCGGGGTGCACGAACTCCCGGTAGGAGCGACCGACCAGCTCTTCCGGCCGGTAGCCGAGCAGGGTAACGCTGGCCAGATTGAACGAGCGAAAGACCCCGTCGTCATCGCACGTGGCGATCAGGTCCTGCGAGATGTCGATGATCTTCTGCAATCGCCGGCTTGCATTCTCGGCTTCCCGGCGCGCCCGCTCCAGTTCCTTCTGGTGACGCAGCCGTTCCGTCACGTCCCGGCCGACCAGGTAGTAAAGGTCTTCCTGTTCGTCGAAGGCGACGTTCCACTCCAACGCCCGCCAGCCGTCGACCTTGTGGCGTATCCGGCGGGAAACCTGCGACCGTCCTCCCTGTGCCGAGGCGAACGCGGTGAAGTTGCCGTAGCGTACGTCTTCGGGGTGGATGAAGTCACTGTAAGACTGGCCGATGAGTTCGTCGGGCGCGTAGCCGAGCAGGTCACGGGATGCCGGGTTGGCGTACAGGATGGCGCCGCCGTGGTCGCAGGTGACATGCAGGTCCTGTGAGATGTCGAGCGTGCGTTGTATCCGGGTATTCGCCGCGTCAGCCGCTGCCCGGGCGGAGGAGAGGGCCTTCTCGCTGAGCTTACGGGCGGTGATGTCACGCCCCACGCCGAACACCTGGCCCCCCTCGTCGAGCCAGGTGATGCGCCACTCGATATCCACCCAGTGACCGTCGGCGTGCCGCATGCGGCTCTCCATGCGCGACACGGCACCGCCATGCTCCGTCAACAGTTTCTGCGTGTCGCCTTCGGCGACGATAGCGTCCGGATGAAGGAAGTCGAGCAGCGACCGGCCGGTCATCTGCTCCGGTTCCCAGCCCAACAGCACACGGGACGCCGGACTGACACGGGTCAGCACGTTGTTGAGATCGGTGCTGACGATCAGGTCCGGCGACATCTCGATGAAGCGCTGGTACTCCCGGTTCACCGCGTCGATGCGTCTGTTGGATAGCGCCAACTGGCGGCTCTGTTTGAGAAGCTCGTGCTGCCGGCTGTATGCCGCCCAGACCGCGATCCCGAGTAACGCCAGCGTGAGGCCGGGCGACAGCATGGCGTCGAAGGACCAGCTCTTCAGTTCGAAGTACTCGAGTATTCCCCGGGCGATCAGGAAACTGGCGATCGATACCGCCACCAGGCCGACCGCTGCCATGGCCGGCCGAGTCCGGACTTTCCGGCTGGGTGAATCCAAGCTGTGTGCCGTATGCGGGCCGGCAGTTCCGAACATGGCATGGCCTCTCGTGCCCTCTCCTGGTCAACGGAGGCTATCGGCCGCTGCTATTCAATCATTAACTGCCGGGGTACGCATCCCGGCTACGGGCAGTCGGCAGGCCCATGTCGACGGCCGCGAGGGGGCATACTGACCTGGGCCCCGGTCCGGGGGTGCCGTGCACTCGGCAGGGGGGCGGAAACGGCGAATTCACGACGACAAGAGAGGAGGCGCATCATGCAAGACCGACTCAAGGGGCATGTGGCCCTGGTGACTGGAGGCGGGCGGGGTATTGGCCGTGCCATCAGCGAGCGACTGTACAGCGAAGGGGCGGACCTCGCCATCTGCGGCACCAGTGCCGCGGTACTGGAGGACACCGCCAAAGCGCTGGAGGACGCCGGCGGACGCCAGGTGTTCTACCAGCGCTGTGACGTGTCCGATGACGGCTCGATACGCGATTTGGTGACCGCGGCGGCCGAGCGGTTCGGCAAGGTGGACGTGCTGGTGAACAATGCGGCGGTGACCCTGGGACAGTTCGGGCGCGAGCGCATCGACGTGCCCTTTCACGAACTCGACGAGGAGGTGTGGGACGCCAACCTCGACATCAACCTGAAGGGTCCCTGGTTTCTCGCCCGGGCGGTCTATCCCTACATGGCGCAGCAGCAATGGGGTCGGGTGATCAACATCGGCTCATCCACCGTCTATTTCGGTCGCGGCAACTGCGCTGCCTACATCGCCTCCAAGGCGGGCCTCATCGGCCTGACCCGGGCGATGAGCTTCGACCTCGGCAAGCAGGGCATCACCTGCAACTGCATC
>JAYZWP010000206.1:0-2769 GCA_036142245.1 Pseudomonadota bacterium
AGTACCGCTGGCTGATACGCCGGCCGGGGCTCGCCTTTTGTGTTGGCGCTGTCGGAGGCACTCTCAGTTACAGCATGGCCAGCCTCTGGGGCGCCATCGCGATCCCGTCCCCCCTCGCGTTCTATACCGCGCTGCCACTGGTCTGGGGCGTTCGGATGCTGTGCGTCTTGTGGTTCATGACCTGTATCGGGCACCTAGTGACCCGAACCGGCCACCGTGCGCTGCAGCGATCACGCCGGCCACATCCCTTCCCGAAAGGAGCAACCCCCTGTGAACGATGAATCCGGCGATGCTGCGCAGACGCAACCGATGACCGGGATCCCACCCTGCGCACGGACCCTCGGCTGGGAACTGGTGAATCTGGACCCGGAGGCGGGCCGCGGGGAAGTCAGTTTCGAGGCGCAGCCCGAGTTCACCAATCCGGCTGGCACTGTTCAGGGGGGCTTTCTGGCGGCGATGCTGGATGACGTGATCGGCTTCACGGTCGGCATGAGTTACGGCCGCGGCGTGATCGCGGCGTCCCTGGAAATCAAGGTGAGTTTTCTACGGCCGGCCCGCCCGGGGCGTATCACCGGATCGGCACGCATCGTCCAGCGCACACCGGATACCGCGTTTGCCGAGGGTGAACTGCGCGATGGCAGGGGCCGGCTGCTGGCCACCGCGAGCAGCACCCTGCGTATCCTCAAAACCCGCCAACGCCCGGCACCTGGTGAATGAACCGCAGCAGCGGCCCGGTGACGGAGATCCTCTGGTTCCGGCGCGATTTGCGCCTGACCGACAATCCGGCGCTGCGCGCGGCACTCGCCGCACCGGGGCCGGCCATTCTGGTGTACATCGACGCACCGCAGGACGAGGGGGACTGGCCCCAGGGGGCCGCCAGCCGCTGGTGGCTGCATCACAGTCTGCAGGCGCTGGCACGGGAAATCGGTCGGCTCGGCGGGGAGCTGTTTTACCTGCGCGGCAGCGCGCCGCTCTGTCTTGCCCGGCTGGTGCGGCAGTACGGCGCGCGGCGGGTCCACGCCGCGCGCCGCTACGAGCCGGCGAGCCGCGCCCAGGTGGCCGCCGTGGCCGAGGCAGTTGCCGCGCTGGGTGCGGCGCTGGAGTTACACGCCGGCAATTACCAGCACGCGCCCGAGACCATCGTTAAGGACGACGGCACCCCGTACCGGGTCTACACCCCCTGGTGGCGGCGCTGGCGCTCCGCGGGCCTGTCCGGCAGCGTGCAACCGCCGCCAGCGCGTATCCCGCCGCCCCCGGCGCCACCGGAACACGCGGCCGAACTCTCCGACCTCAAACTGCTGCCGCGCATCCCCTGGGACCGGGAGTTCCCGGCGCACCACCGGCCCGGCGAGGCGGGGGCACTGGATCGGCTGGAGACCTTCGTCGCCAAGCGGCTCGCCGGCTATGCCCGCAACCGCGACCAGCCCGCCGTGGATGGTACGTCCGGACTCTCCGCCCATCTGCACTTCGGGGAGATCACCCCCCGTCAGGCGGTCGCCGCCCTGCTGGAAACGGCCGGCCCGGCGCGCGCCAACGACCCGCTGGAAGCCGCCGAACCCTGGCTCAAGGAGCTGGCGTGGCGGGAGTTCTCCTGTCAGGTGCTGTTCCACTTTCCCGACCTGCCGCACCGGCCGATTGACCGGCGCTTCGAAGCCTTTCCCTGGCAGGAGGCGACCCCGAAACTGCTGGAAGCCTGGCAGCAGGGCCGCACCGGCATCCCTCTGGTCGATGCCGGCATGCGCCAGTTGTGGCGCAGCGGCACCCTGCACAACCGGGTGCGGATGGTGGTGGCCTCGTTCCTCACCAAAAACCTGCTGCTGCCGTGGCAACTCGGCCAGCGCTGGTTCTGGGATACCCTGGTGGACGCCGACCTCGCCAGCAACGCCCAGAACTGGCAGTGGGTGGCCGGCTGCGGCCTCGACGCCGCCCCCTACTACCGCATCTTCAACCCGCTGCGCCAGGCGCAGCGCTTCGACCCGGACGGCGAATACATCCGCCGCTGGGTGCCGGAACTCAAGGACGGCGACTCAAACTACCCGGAACCGATGGTCGATCTGGCCGCGACCCGCGAACGGGCGCTGGCGCAGTATCAGGCAATTCGGACAGCGCCCGTCGCCTGACACGCCATACGCCGTTACGTCGACCGGATCGCTCCACTGGTTTCGCTCGAATCGATGCGAAAGAAAAGGGCGTAGAGCAGCGGCACGAAACCCAGGGTCAGCACGGTCGCGAACAGCAGACCGAAGATGATGGCGATGGCCATGGACTGGAACAGCGCACCGCCGCCGATCCACAGCGGCACCATACCGAGCACGGTAGTTGCGGTGGTGAGCAGGATCGGCCGCAGCCGCCGGGCACCCGCGGCGAGCACCGCCTCGCCGGGCGTGAGACCATTTTCCTTCTGCTCCAGCCCGATGCGGTCGATGAGCACGAGGGCGTTGTTGATGATGATGCCGGACAGCGAGATGATGCCGAGAAAGGTCATGAACCCCAGGGTGGCGCCGGTCGCCAGCAGCCCCGGCATGACGCCGATCAATCCCAGCGGGATGGTCAGCAGGATGATGGCGGTGCGCCGCAGCGAGTTGAACTGCGTCACCAGCAGAAAGGCGATGATGAAGGCGGTGACCGGCAGCTCGGCGCGAATGGAGGCCTGCGCCTTGCCGGAACTTTCGTACTCGCCGCCCAGCTCCCAGCGGTAACCCACCGGCCAAGCGGCGGACAGATCCTCCAGCCAGGGGATCAGTTGCGCGGTCACCTCGCTGGCGGTGA
>JAYZWP010000207.1:0-2613 GCA_036142245.1 Pseudomonadota bacterium
GGCAAGGGCTACCGCTACGCCCACGACGAACCGGACGGTTACGCCGCCGGCGAGCGCTATTTCCCGGATGGCCTGCCGGAGCGCACTTACTATCAGCCGACGACGCAGGGATTCGAGCAGCGCATCGGCGAGCGGCTGAAGGCGTTGCGGCGGCGGGATGTCGACGCCCGAGGCGAAGGCGACCGATGATCGGTCAGCTTTGCGCCGTGGCGGCGGGGGGGGCGGTAGGCAGCGTGGCGCGGTTTCTGGTCGCCGGCTCGGCGGCACGGCTGTTCGGCACGGGATTCCCGGCCGGAACACTGCTGGTGAACCTGGGGGGCAGCTTCCTGATCGGACTGTTGTTTCCGTTACTGGTGCTGCGTCCGGGTGGGCAGGGACTCTGGCATCTGGCATTGATGGCCGGTGTGCTCGGCGGGTTTACGACTTTTTCCGCTTTCTCCCTGGAAACTTTGGTGTTATTGCAGCAGGGCCGCGCCGGCGCGGCCCTGCTCAACGTGGCGGCGAACGTTCTGCCAGGCCTGGGTGCCGCTTGGGCCGGTTACTCTCTCGCCCGGTTGTGGGTCGGCAGCCAATGAACGCGGATTCGTGATGCCGGGCCTGCTGCTGTTCCGTCATGCGAAGTCGGACCGGGCCGGGTTTTCCGGGGATGATTTCGAGCGACCGCTGAATCAGCGCGGTGTCGCGGCCGCCCGCCGGATGGGTGGCCTGCTGGCCGGCGCCGGCCAGATTCCGGGGCTGGTGCTTTGCTCCACCGCGCTGCGTGCCCGCTCGACACTGGATCTGGCGATGGCATCGGGTGGCTGGCATAGCTCGGTACGTCATGAGCGGTCGCTGTATCTGGCGGGGCCCGAAACCATGCGCCGTCATCTCATCGATCTGCCGGATGAGCACAGCCTGGTGATGATCGTCGCCCACGAGCCGGGTCTCAGCGAGATGCTCGGGTGGCTGGTGGGCGGCGGAGCCCACCGCATGCCGACGGCCGCGGTCGCCAGGGTGGATCTCGCCGCGCCGCGCTGGGGGAACCTTGCCGAAGGCCGCTGCGAACTCCAGTGGCTGGTGACACCGCGTCTGTTTCCTGCCGTGAGGACGGACAACAGAAGCTAGAATCCCTGCGGTGCCAGCGCCGCACTACCCATTCCGTTCCTCAGTCCGCTTGCCGTTTCAGGTCGCATGAGCCAGACAGATACCGATATACCCGCGAACTTCATCCGCCAGATCGTTGCCCGTGATCTGGAAGAACGCAAACACACCGGGGTCGTGACCCGATTCCCGCCGGAACCGAACGGTTACCTGCACATTGGTCATGCCAAGTCGATCTGCCTGAATTTCGGAGTCGCCGAGGAATTCGCGGGCCGTTGCCATTTGCGCTTCGATGACACCAATCCGGATAAGGAGAATCTCGAATACATCGAGTCGATCAAGGATACGGTACGCTGGCTGGGCTTCGACTGGGGGGATCATCTGCATCACGCCTCGGATTACTTCGAGCGGCTCTATGGCTACGCGGTCGATTTGATCCGTCTGGGCAAAGCCTATGTCTGTCAACTGAATGCGCAGGAGCTGCGCGCCTATCGGGGCTCGCTGACCGAACCGGGCAGGGAAAGCCCGTGGCGTGATCGCCCGGTGGAAGAGAGCCTTGACCTGTTCGCCAGGATGCGGGCCGGCGAGTTCGAGGAAGGGCAGTGCGTCCTGCGGGCCAAGATCGACATGGCGGCAGCCAATCTCAACCTGCGTGATCCGACCCTCTACCGCATCAAGAAAAGTCGCCATCCCATGACCGGTGACGCTTGGTGCATCTATCCGATGTATGACTTCACCCATTGTCTGTCCGACGCCATTGAAGGGGTGACCCACTCGTTGTGTACGCTGGAGTTCGAGGATCACCGGCCGTTGTACGACTGGTTTCTGGATCAACTCGACACGCCCTGCCACCCGCGGCAGATCGAGTTCGCGCGTTTGAGCCTGGACTACACCGTGCTCAGCAAGCGCAAGCTGCACCAGCTCGTTGACGAGGGTCACGTGACCGGTTGGGACGATCCGCGCATGCCGACCTTGGCCGGGATGCGGCGCCGCGGTTATACCCCCGAGGCGATCCGTGACTTCTGCCGCCGTATCGGTGTGACCAGGAAGGACGCCGTTATCGAGACGAGCGTCCTGGAAAACTGCCAGCGGGAGGCACTCGATCCGGTTGCCGCGCGCTACATGGCGGTGCTTCAGCCACTGAAACTGGTGATAGAGAACTATCCCGACGGCGAGGAGTTCATCAGCGCAAGCAACCACCCGCAGAATCCGGAGATGGGCGAGCGGGCGGTACCCTTCTGTCGGGAGCTGTATATCGAGGCCACGGATTTCATGGAAGAGCCGTCGCGAAAATTTCATCGTCTGGCGCCGGGACGGGAAGTTCGCCTCCGCTACGCCTATCTGGTCACCTGCACTGACGTGATCAGGGATGCGGACGGCATCATCCGGGAGGTGCGTTGCCATTACGACCCGGAAAGCCGGGGTGGTTCAGCACCGGATGGACGCAAGGTGAAGGGGACGATCCACTGGGTTTCGGCCCGCCACGGCGTGCCGGCCAGGGTGATGCTTTACGATCGGCTGTTCAACACTCCG
>JAYZWP010000208.1:0-2838 GCA_036142245.1 Pseudomonadota bacterium
TCGGTTCGTCCGCCAGGACCAGGCGTGGCCGGTGCACCAACGCCCGGCCGATGGCGACGCGCTGCTGTTCGCCCCCGGACAACGCGGCCGGGTAGCGGTCCCGCAGGTCCGCTATTCCGAGTGCCCGCAGCATGTCGGGAATGGCACCGTCATCGCTTCGGCTGCCGGCGATGACGAAGGGCAGCGCCAGGTTTTCGGCCACCGTGAGGTAGGGCAGCAGATGAAAGCCCTGATAGACGAAGCCCAGATGGCGGGCGCGCCAACGCACACGCCGCGGCTCGCTCCAGGAAGAGATGCATTGATCCTCGAACCACACCTGACCGCGCCGCGGCAGCGTCAACCCGGCGATCAGATTGAGCAGCGAGGTCTTGCCGATGCCGCTTGGCCCGGTGATGGCAACGCTCTGCCGCGCGGCGACCCGCATCGTCAGGTCGCTGAACAGCTCGCCACCCTCCTCGCCATACCCGAAAGCCAGATTTTCCACCCGGATCATGTCAAACAAGGCAGTTGCGACGCTTCGTCATGATCAGCCGGATGATAGCCTGTCCGGCATGTCGATCATCCGCAGCGCCGTCGCCCCATGACCCCGCCCACGCCCTCACGGCCCCGCGCGCAAGCCCGTTTCAGCGTCGGCCAACTGATCCGCCACCGCCTGTTCGGTTATCGCGGGGTGATCTACGATGTCGATCCCTGCTTTCTGGGCAGTGAGGAGTGGTACCTACAGGTCGCCCGCAGTCGGCCGCCGAAAGACGCGCCCTGGTACAAGGTGCTGGTACATGACGCACACCACACCACCTATGTCGCGCAGCGCAATCTCGAGGCGGATGACAGCCCCGTTCCCATCAGGCACCCCGAGCTGACCCGCTTCTTCGGCCCCTTCGACGGCGAGCGCTACCCGCCGCGCCGCGCCAGCCACTGACGGCATCCGGCCACCTGTCAATAGCTGACCTGCTCCCCGACGACATCACACCCATGGACCGCGATAACGACGTCGAACTCCAGGAACGGGAAACCGTCTACCAGGGCTACTTCCGCATGGACCGGTACCGGCTGCGCCACCGCCGTCACGACGGGAGCTGGAGCCGCCCGCTGCAGCGTGAGGTGCTGGAACGCGGCCACGCGGTCGCCGTGCTGCCCTACGACGCCGTCCGGGACCGGGTGGTGCTGATCGAACAGTTCCGGGCCGGACCCTATGCCCACGGCGGCGAGCCGTGGCAGATCGAGATCGTCGCCGGCATCATCGACGCCGGCGAAACTCCGGAAGCGGTAGTACGCCGGGAGGCGCGCGAGGAAGCCGGCTGCGTGCTGGGGCCGGAACTGCTGCGCGTGGCAAGCTACTACATGAGCCCCGGTGCGGTGTCGGAGCACATGCAGGTGTTCGTCGCCGCGACGGACAGCGACGGACTCGGCGGTGTACATGGGCTGGACGAGGAGGACGAGGACATCAAGGTCATGGTGCTGCCGGCGGGCGAGGCGTACGAAATGGTTGCGGCGGGCCGGATTGCCAACAGCCCGGCCATCATCGCCTTGCAGTGGCTGCAACTGAATCCCGGACACGCCACCCGGTTACGGATGGGCTGAACGTCCCGGCATCCCGCCGCGACGCCCCTGACAACTCCGATCCCCCCAGCGCGCCGCGCGTCCTGTCACGCGCAGCGTGCGCTACCGACAACCGAGCCGCACCAAACCGCACCAACCCGCCCGACGGCGGCGGCTAACCGGTATTGCCGGTCGGGTCGGTAGCGGTGGATTCTTTTTCGCCCCCCGCGTCGGCGTTGGCCGGAGCATCGGGCAGACGCTCCGGATCACTGCTGCGCCGGCGTAACGCCGCGCCGTTGTCCGGTGGCCGATAGCTCAACACCGTGTCGCCCGGTTCCGGCGCGAAGGAGCGTTCCGGGATATGGAACTTCACCTGTCCGGACCGGCTCACCGCGAGCAGGATGATGCTGCCCGGCGGCAGGTCCTCCTTGAACCGACCGAAATCATAGGTCTCGGTGAGCCGGGTGCGTTGAATGGCCCAGTTGCGGTAGTGACGCCGCAGCAGCTCGTCGAAATCCGCCGCGCGATCGAAAACCCGGATGCCCCGGAACTGGCGGGCGAACACTTTCGGGTCGTCCCGGTCCTGCTCCCCGGTCGGCAATTGAAATACCCGGTTGCGTCCCATCTCGCCGGCGAACCGGGTACAGATCATGGCGTTCAGGGCATCGTTGTTGCTGGCGGCAAGCACCGTTTCGATGTCGTTCAACTCCAGCGCTTCCTCCCCCCACTCGGAGAGAATCTCACCATAGTGAAACGGCAGCCCCGCCTGGCGGGCCGATCGCAACCGATGCCAGGAGCCGTCCACGACCAGAACCGGCACTTTCGCCGCGGTCAGGGCCTTTCCCAGTTCAGTGCTCCAGGGTGACGCACCCGCAATCAGCACACCGTTGCGCTTCTCGGCAGCCAGTTCCAGGTAGCGCGCCAGGGGGCCGATGCTGAAGCCGTGCAACACCACGGTGGACAGCACCACCGAAAAGACGATGGGGACCAGCAACTCGGCATCCTGGTAACCCAGTCCCAGAAAATCGTGCGCGAAGATACCGGCGACCGCCGCGGCGACCACCCCGCGCGGCGCGATCCAGCCGAGCAGCACCCGCTCCTGCCAGCTCATATCGGCCCCGACGGTCGACAGAAGGATCGCCACCGGCCGGGCGATGAACAGCACCGCGGCAACCAGCGCGACAACCCGCCAGTTCATCTCGTGCAGCAGGGCGGGATCGAGATCGGCGGTAAGCAGGATGAATACCCCCGACACCAGCAGCACGGTGATCGACTCCTTGAACCGGCGCAACTCGTCGA
>JAYZWP010000209.1:0-3681 GCA_036142245.1 Pseudomonadota bacterium
CCGGCGATGTGGTCGGGTCCACGGATGGCCTTGCTACCGGAAGATGCGCTCGGGGTAGCGCCTGGCTCATGAATGCGTCGCCCGGGCGCGACGATTCCGCTTGCTCAATGAGCGGCAGCCGACTCCACGCTTCCCAATCAGGGCGTTCGGAAAGGGGAGGGTAGAGGTCACGCTCAGCGTAGTATCGGCAGGTGCTCAAGGCGTGGCGGGTCAGTTCCCTCAGTTGCGCCCATTGCAGCGCGGACACCTGTGCGGGGTCTGCGAATTCAAGCTCCGCCATCTGTTGAAGGATCGCCAGCACGGCGCTGTTACGGGGCGGCGGAATGGCTGGCCAGATGACATGGGGCGTACCGCTGGCCAGAATGGGTAACCCCTTCATGATCCGGAGCGCCGCCGTCGCTTCCCGTTGCCTGTCATAACGGCAAAGGGTTGCTGACGACGGCATCGGTGTTTTCCGGCGTCTGGTGGAACTCCCGCACGTCGAATCCTGCGTCAGACAGACGCAGGCGCAGCTGCGCATGCACCTGCTCGTCCAGCCAGGGCTTGCCGAATTGCGCATTCCGCATCTGCAGCCGGGGTTCGATCTGAGCAGCCAGCAGCGGAATCAACCGTTCGTTGGCCGGATCGTCGTGTAAGTCGCGGAGCCCCTGTTCGCGGTGCGATTCCTCCTCGCGCATGACGCGCAGGCAGGCCGCCGCAATCATTGCATTGGATGGGCTCTTCGCGGTTGGCAGCGAAGCTCCGACTTCATATAGAGCCCCTGCGCCACCCTCGGTCAGCGCGTAAGCGCGATGCCCGGCTTGTCCGAACACATTCTGCTGACGAGCCCGCAACCGATTCAGCGCGCGGTTCTCGGCCCAGTCAAGTTCCTCCGCCGTCCCGCCGAGGCTTGGAAAGGAACCATCTCCGATGCCGGCATATGCCTGCGCAAAGGCCTGATAGTGCCCGAACTCCTCAGCGCTGTAACGCATCAGCGCAACGACGCGCTCATCCGGGGCGCCGCGCGCCAGGGCAGTCTCGACGGCATCCCGGGCTGCACGGTACCCGCCCCAATATTCCTTGTGACATTGCTTCGCCAGCCAGGCGCGATCCGTCTCCGGGTTCCTGCCGGATCCGGTGAAGTAGGCGGTGATGATCGCCGTCTCCAGTTCCCGGAGACAGCTTTGCAAAGCAGCGATGCGTTGGCGCACACGCACGGGACGATACCTCAGGGTTGGTGGATGGGAAGCCGAGTTCACCAAATCAACAGCGCTTGGTGCGGTTACACTCATCACGATGAGGACGCATACTACCGAAACACCGCCATGGTGACCCATCGCTTTGTGCCGGATCCCCTCCTCATAGAGGGGGCGCGTTATGCGCTGCACTGCGCGCCACTGAATTGCGGCAAGGGTGTCGCAAGGGGGGAGACGGTATCCTGTGACTGGTACCACGGTTTCTGGCCGCAGTTGCGGCTGTTGGGTCTGGGATCCGATCCGTTACGCCACAGCGATTTTTTTGAGTCCGCCCTCGAGCGTCTGCCGCGGCGGCGGGATCCTTTGCGGGTGCTGGTGTGCGGCACCGCTGATTTCGCGATGCCCGCCTTGGTGCGACAGCGCTGCCTAGCCCTGGATTTGCCGTGTGAGATCACGGTGCTCGATCGATGCCCGACCCCGCTATTGCTGAGTCGCTGGCACGCGGATCGGATGGACTGGTCCATTGCCACCGTGACCGCTGATCTAATGGAGTGGCGGTCAACCGAGGTTTTCGACTTGATCATCACCCACTCATTTTTCCCGTTGTTTCCACCGCAAGATCGTTCCCAAGTGGCGGCGGCGTGGCGCGAACTGCTTCGCCCCGGGGGGCGTGTCATCACGGTGAGCCGGGTCGGAACTGATTCCGGTATCGTTGAATCTTCTGTCGCTGCCGCCCAGCTCGCCGACGCCGCGGTACGTAAGGCAAGGGCGAGACCTGAGGCCTGTGTCATGCCGGTAGACGCAATCGCGGCCGCGGCAGCCGAATTCGCGCGGCGTTTGCCGGTCCATCCGATGGGCGATGTGGCCGCCACCCGGCAGCTATTCGAGGCGCAAGGATTCTCACTGCGGTGCTTTCAGGTCCGGCGCAGTCCCGGCGCAGCGCGCCTGGCGTCGACCAGCGTCGGCGTGGCGAAACCAGCCGAGTATGCCGAAATCGTCGCCGAGCGCTGCTAGTTCCACCGGGTGGTCCGAGTTCGTGGTGCCGACCATGTCGCCTGCGTTGCCGGCGGATGATCTCGACAGCCACGCCTGGCCGGCGTTCTCGTCCGGGCAGCCCGCGTTACTGCGCAGCGTCACACTGCAACTCGACGCCGCGCAGTGGCTCCCTGCCGAGGAGGTTCGTCAACTCCAGCGTTTGCAACTAGCCCGGCTGGTTGACTTCGCTTGGCGGCAGGTTCCGTATTATCGCGAAGTCTGGCGGGCTGCTGGGCTCGATCCTGACAGCATGAGGTTTTCTGATGGCTGGTCGCGGGTGCCGGTACTGACCCGTCAACAGGTCCAAGAATTGGGTGATCAACTCGCGTGCCAGACACCGCCGTCCGCCCATGGGAAGGTGAGTCTGGTGCGGACGTCCGGTTCCACCGGGCGGCCGGTGACGGTGGCGAAGACGGCTCTCGCGCACATGATCTGGCGCGCCGTGGCCCTGCGCGATCACGCCTGGCATCGCCGAGATTTCTCAAGCACGATGGCGACCATCCGGGTTGCCGCCCATGGTCCGGCGCCCTATCCGCAGGGCCGCCGGGCCGCGGATTGGGGTATCCCTGCCGCCCTGCTGTATCGCACCGGCGCATCGGCGTTGCTCGATGTGACCACCCCGGTGGATCAGCAGCTCGAATGGCTTTGTCGACAGGACCCCGGCTATCTCCTGACCTATCCGTCCAATGCCCTGGCCCTGGCGCGGCTCGCCTGGCGCAACGGTGTACGGCTGCCGCGCCTGCGTCAGGTGCGCACTATCGGCGAATCAGCACCGGAGGGGTTGCGGGCGGCGATCGGTGAGGCCTGGAATGTCGAGGTTGCCGATATCTACAGTACCCAGGAGGTGGGTTATATCGCAATCCAGTGCCCCGATAATCCCGATGTACTACATGTCCAGGATGAAACGCTGCTGGTCGAAGTTCTGGATGAGGAAAACCGGCCTTGCGCCGCGGGAGGTTCCGGGCGCGTGGTCGTAACCCCGCTGCTTAATTTCGCCATGCCACTGATTCGCTACGAAGTTGGTGACTATGCGGTGGTGGGGGAACCATGCCCCTGCGGGCGCGGCCTCGGTGTGCTTGCCGAGGTTTTGGGGCGGGTGCGCAATATGCTGCGGTTACCGAACGGGGGACAGGCGTGGCCCAGGTTCGGTTCCACACGCTTCTCCGAAATTGCCCCCATCACACAGTACCAGTTCGTGCAGACCGCGTTGGACCGATTGGTGGCGCGCGTTGCCTCTTCTCGTCCTTTGACGGAAGATGAAACCCTTCGGCTGGTCAGCGTCGTTCGCGACAGCATCGGCCATCCTTTCGCTATCCGCGTTGAACCGGTTACGGAAATTCCCCGCTCTGCCTCCGGCAAGTTTGAAGAGTTTCTCTGCGCAATCGACGACGCTTCCGCCTAGCCCATCGGACAGCGTGGTGTCGGATACATCAATTCCATTGGTCATGCGATGACGATTCAAGCGAACCGC
>JAYZWP010000210.1:0-5739 GCA_036142245.1 Pseudomonadota bacterium
CCCAGGTCAAGGCGGCGAAGGCGATCCCGACGAAGATCACCTGCCCGACGGCGGCGTAGTCGGCGGTCGCCATCCAGCTAGCCCGGCGTCGCGCCGCGCCGGCCAGGGGCAGGCTCGCCTGCAGCAGCGCCAGCAACAGGGCCAGGATGAGGGCGAGTACCCCCAGTTCTGCGGTCATGGATGCGGTGATGGCCGGGATCGGTGTGGTCGGGTCAGCGTGGGGCAGAACAGTCCGGGTTTGCCAGTCAAGCCGGCAGGCTCTAGTCTGCCGTGGCCGGATCAGCTTTCCGGCCGTGGGGTCATTCTACCCGCAGGGCCGCGTTGCTGTTGTGTTTTCAGCCAGCGACCGCATTGCCCGCGTGCGGTTGGCAGGAGGTTTGCGACATGCCCAATGCCGTGGTTTCCCGGGAGGTGTGGCTCGCCGCGCGCCGGGCGCATCTCGAGAAAGAAAAGGCCTTCACCCGCCAGCGTGACGCGCTGGTGGCCGATCGTCAGAAGTTGCCGTGGGTGCGGGTGGACAAGGATTACCGGTTTCAGTCCGCCGGCGGTGAGTTGCGTCTGATCGACCTGTTCGGCGATGCCAGCCAGCTTATCGTGCAGCACTTCATGCTGGGGCCCGGCTGGGACGAGGGTTGCCCCATGTGCTCCTTCTGGGGCGACAACTTCAACGGCACCACCGTTCACATGGCGCACCGGGATGTCAGCTTCGTGGCGGTGTCGCGCGGCGAGCTGGCGCGTATCGAAGCATATCGGCAGCGCATGGGTTGGACCTTTCCCTGGGTCTCGTCCCTCGGCAGCGACTTCAATTTCGATTTCCATGTCTCATTCACCGAGCAGGAGATGCAGGCCGGCCAAGTGCAATACAACTACCGCAGCACGACTTTCCCGAGCAGCGAAGCACCGGGTGTGAGCGTGTTCTGCCGCAACGACCAGGCGCAGGTGTTTCACACCTACTCCTGTTACGCCCGTGGACTGGACAACCTCAACGGTGCTTACCACTACATCGACCTGACGCCCAAGGGACGCGATGAGGACGGGCTGCCCTATCCCATGGCCTGGGTGCGCCGACACGACCAGTACGACGGTTGACGCGGTGACCTGCCGGTCGGGACGGTTCGCCCTGCTGCCCCTGCAATTGGTCCCTGCAATCGGGCCGGGCGACCGGGCGGTGGATATCGGCACGGGATTTGCGCGGCCGTTTCGCTACCCATCCGCGTTGTTCACGCTGAGACGACAGTAAGGAGACATCTTATATGTGGGGAACTCTGGTCCAACTGGTGGTGGCGGCGGCAATTGGCGTGGTGGCCGCCTGGCTGCTGCTCGAAGCGGTGGAGCGTGCCGCCTACCGGGCCCGCATCGGCGGCGCCCTGCAACTGGAGCGGATGCGGCGAGCGGTGTACCTGCTGTTCGCGGTCCTGGGCCTCAAGCTCGTGGAGCAGGGGATGCCGGAGCGCTTCGCGACCTTCGGGCATCTGCTGTCGCTGCTGCTGATCGGCTGCGTCACCTGGGTCGCCGTCGGGCTGGTGAGTGCCGGGTTCCGGGTGCTGGAACGGCGTTACGATATCCAGAAACGCGATAACCTGGGTGAACGCAAGATGGTCACTCAGCTGCGCGTGGTGGAACGGCTGGCGGATGTCGTGATCATCTTCATCGGCATTTGCGCTGCGCTGATGACCTTCGACGCGGTGCGCCAGATCGGCGGCAGTCTGCTGGCTTCGGCCGGCATCGCTGGCATCATCGCCGGTTTCGCGGCTCAGCGTTCATTGGCGACGCTGTTCGCCGGCCTGCAGATCGCATTCACGCAGCCGATCCGGGTCGACGATGTGGTGATTGTCGAAGGGGAGTGGGGCCGGATCGAGGAGATCACCCTCACTTACGTGGTGGTGCGGATCTGGGACCTGCGCCGCCTGGTGGTGCCGATCACCTATTTCATCGAGAAGCCGTTTCAGAACTGGACCCGGGTGTCCGCCGATCTGCTCGGCACGGTGTTTCTGTACACCGACTACGAGGTGTCCGTCGATGGTATCCGGCGGGAGTTGGACCGGCTGCTGGAGGAGTCGACGCTCTGGGACGGCAAGGTGAAGGTGGTGCAGGTTACCGACGCGCGGGAGCGGACGATGGAGGTGCGGGTACTGGTCAGTGCAGCGGACTCGCCGAGCCTTTGGGATCTGCGGGTTCATCTAAGGGAAAAGCTGCTCGACTACCTGCGGCGCGAGAATCCGCAGGGCTTGCCGCGCCTGCGCGCGTCGCTGTCCGGTGCCCTGTTACGGGAGGATAGGCAGAATATGGAACCGGCTCGGCAAAGCTGATACCTTGCGCTTGGGTGGACGACAGAAAATCAGGAGGCAGGAGAGATGGGCAGAGAAGACCGCGAGTTTGAGACCAAACTGAAGTCCGATACACCGCCTATGGGCGACGGGCCGTTGCCGGTGGAGCCGTACGTATCGGCGGAGTTTTTCGAGCGTGAACGCGAGGCGGTGTTCAAACGCGCCTGGTTGCAGGTGGCACGCGTCGAGGATTTGCCGAACCCCGGCGACTACCTGGTGGTGGACGTCGAGGTGCTGAAAAGTTCCGTCATCCTGGTACGGGGCAACGATGGACTGATTCGCGCCTTTCACAACATCTGTACCCACCGGGGTAACAAAGTTGCCATCAAGGAAAAAGGCAATGCGCGGGGCTTCACGTGCGGCTTCCATTCCTGGGTATTTGGCCTGGACGGCAAGCTGGAGCACATGAACGGGGAAGCCTATTTCACCGGCGAGTTCAACAAATGTGACTTGGGGCTGATCCCGCTCGCGGCGGACTCCTGGAACGGCTTCATCTTCGTCCACGCCATGGACAAGCCGCCCCAGACGCTGCGCGAGTATCTCGGTGGGTTGGCGGAACAGCTCGACCGGTTCCCTTACGACCAGTGCGAGCGCATCGCCCGCTATACGGCGACCCCGCGGGTCAACTGGAAGGTCTGTCTGGACGCCTTCCAGGAAGCGTTCCACGCCATCATGGTGCATCGCGAGTCGCTGCCCCTGTCGGCGGCCTCGGCGGACAACCCGCACGCGGCACTGACTTCCGCCCGTTTCTACGGTCCGCACCGTTCGCTGTCGGCTTTCGCCAACCCGGGTTATCTGCCACCCGATATCGGTATGGCTGTAGGCAAATACGGGCCGACGTTCGCGACGGCCAAGGATCAGTTCCCCGGCATCAACCCCGATAACGACGACAACTGGTGGTTCGACATCAATGTCTTCTTTCCGAACTTTTTCTGTGATGTGGGCCCGGGCTGGTATTTCACCTACAACTTCTGGCCGGTGAGTGAGAACCGCACCCGCTGGGTGATGGACATCTACCAGATCAAGGCGGAACACGCCGGCGGCCTGCTGGCGCAGGAACATACCAAGGTATTGCTGCGCGACGCGGTCCTCGAAGACTTCGGGACCCTGGAGGACACGCAGCAGATGATGGAGTCCGGCACCCTGAAGCAGATCATGGTCAGCGACCTGGAAATCGCGCTGCGCCACCAGATGTGGATCATCGATCAGTGGCTGGCAACGGCATGAGCGCTCCGCTTCCCGATGCGTTCGCATCGCTTGCGCCCTTTACCGACAAGTGGGTGCTGGCCTCGGAGAAGGCGCGGCGTGAGGCGCGCATGACCTCGTCGATGGAAGAGATCACGGCGTTCTACAACGCCATGAAGCCGGTGCTCGATGACGCGATCCAGCACCTGAACCAGTTCGAGCTGGAGGCACTGCCGGAGGCGGAGCAGAATCTGCTCTGGCTGTGCCAGTCGCTGGTGGAGGTGTCCGTGGCGGTGGAGCTGTTTTTCAATCCCTGGCCGCGCAACGCCTACCCGTGGGAGAAGTTTGCCGTCACCTATTGAGTCGTTGCGAGCCGCCGGTGGAGTTCGCCCGGCCGGGACGCGGTGAAGCCGGAGGGTGTTTCGCGCATTAGCGCTTCAACAAGCCGCTCGGCTTGACCGATAATGTGCGTTTTGGTCGCGGGCGGACGGTTTCCGCGCGCGGCTGAACCGATGCGGGTGCGCCGGATACGGTGCGGCTTCTCGCGCATTGGCCAATGGCAATCTCCGATCCCGTTCCGCGATGGCAGACCGCATTTTTCTCTACGACAGCACGCTGCGCGATGGCCAGCAGACCCAGGGGGTCGATTTCAGCATTGGTGACAAGGTTGCCATCGCCAGGGAGTTGGATCATCTCGGCGTCGACTATATCGAGGGTGGCTGGCCCGGAGCCAACCCGACCGACGACGCGGTGTTTGCCGAAGCGCCCCGGCTGCAGCGCGCCCGTCTCATCGCGTTCGGCATGACGCGACGTCCGGGGCGCGCTCCCGGCGAGGATCGCGGATTGGACACCCTGGTGCGCAGCGGGGCGTCGGGAATCTGCCTGGTGGGCAAGACGTGGGATTTCCACGTGGAGGTTGCGCTTCGCACCAGCCTCGACGAGAACCTCGCCATGATCGGCGACAGCGTTGCGTGGTGTCGCGAGCGAGTGGACGAAGCGCTGTTCGACGCGGAGCACTTTTTCGACGGTTACCGCGCCAATCCGGACTACGCCATCGCCTGTCTGAAAACGGCACTGGCGGCTGGCGCGCGATGGATCGTGCTGTGCGACACCAATGGCGGCACGCTGCCGGATGAGATCGACCGGGTCGTGCGCCGCGTGGTCGAGACCATTCCCGGCGAGCGGCTCGGCATCCACTGCCACAACGATACGGATAACGCTGTCGCCAACAGCCTCGCCGCGGTGCGTGCCGGCGCCCGGCAAATCCAGGGCACGGTGAACGGCCTGGGTGAGCGGTGCGGAAATGCCAACCTGGTATCTCTGGTGCCGACCTTGATGTTGAAGATGGGTTACGCCACCGGCCTGTCGCAGGATGATCTGTCGCACCTGACCCACGCCTCGCGCTTCATCGACGAGCGGCTCAACCGGGCGCCGAACCGTCACGCCGCCTACGTCGGGGAAAACGCCTTTGCGCACAAGGGGGGGCTGCATGTCTCGGCGGTGGAGAAGGACCCTCGCAGTTATGAGCATGTCAGTCCGGAGCGGGTGGGCAACCGGCGCAAGATCCTGGTTTCCGACCAGGCCGGCCGTGCCAATGTGTTGGCGTTGCTGGACGAAGTCGGTATCACGCTTGCCGCCGACGATCAGCTCGTGTCCGAGCTGGTGCGCGTGGTCAAGGAGCGCGAGCTAGACGGCTACACTTACGACGGTGCCGAGGCGAGCTTCGAATTGCTGGCCCGGCGGCTCAACAACAGCCTGCCGCAGCACTTTCAACTGGACAGCTTTCGGGTTCTGGATGAGCGGCGCAAGGATGCCGAGGGCCGCATTGTCACCCTTTCCGAGGCCACGATGAAAGTGCGCGTGGAGGGTGAACTGCATATGACGGTGGCTGAAGGCAACGGTCCGGTCAATGCACTGGATTCGGCATTACGCCTGGCGCTGTTGCCGGCTTACCCCCAGTTGTCGGATATGCAGCTCGTCGATTACAAGGTGCGAATCCTGGAGTCCAGTGCCGGCACCGCCGCGGTGACTCGGGTCATGATCGAAAGCACGGACGACAGCGGGCGCCGCTGGACCACGGTAGGCGCCTCGGCGAATGTCATCGAGGCCTCCTGGCAGGCGCTGTGTGACGCCATCGATTACAAGCTGTATCACGACGCCCAGGGGGTGAGTTCTACTTGAGCGCCGCGGCCCGGGTCGTCCTGGCGGCGATCCGGGAGGCCGCCGC
>JAYZWP010000211.1:0-3773 GCA_036142245.1 Pseudomonadota bacterium
GATGTGACGCTTGGTAGCCCCGGTAAAACTCCCTTTTTCATGGCCGAACAACTGCGTGGAAACCAGATCCTGCGCCAGCCCTCCGCAGTTGACCGGAACGAAGGCTCCGCGACGACGGCTCGTGCGGTGTACAGCCTCGGCAACCAGCTCCTTTCCGGTGCCACTCTCACCCTGGATGAAGACAGTGCTGTCCGTTGGCCCCACCTGGCGAATTTTGCTGTAAATGTCTTGCATCGGGCGGCTTTCCCCGAGCAGCACACCGAAATGCATGCTCTCGTCCAACTCCTGCGGAGGTACATCTATATCGGTCGTGTCGAGCAGTCCAAGCAGGTCTCTGGGTTCAACCGGCTTCGTGAGGTAGGCGACGCGCTCACCCGCCATTCCGGCGATCAACGTTTTCACGCCGGAATTCCCCGTAATAATGATGATTTTGTTCGGGCGATGTTGCTCGAAGGCGTCGAGCAGCTCCAGACCGCTTCCATCCGGTAACATCAGATCCAGCAGGAGATACTCGGGAATTCGTTCCCTGAGCAATCCCCTTGCCCCGGACAGGGTGTTGGCTACCGACACATCATGCGACCGTCGGCGCAGGAACTGTGCAATCCCGCTGGTGAAGGCCGATTCATCATCGACGATAAGTATATGAGCCATAGAGTTTTTTGATTATCACGAACAGGGGGCGGCACGCTTCAGTGGGTGCTTACGGTAATTGACGACGGGCTTCACTCCGGTAGCGGATTCAGACAAGTCCAAATCGCAAGAGTATGCATGACTGACGCTGAAACCGGTGAGTTCAGACTCCCCTTCCATGTGCAACGCTATTTCCGCCGTGTCCCGTTAGCTGCGGCCGCGACGGTGACGACCTGTGTCGCTGTCGCTTCACTCCTGGGCGCCTCGAACTTCGCCCCGGAGGCCCGGATTCCCAGGCAACTTGTCGGTCTGGATCCGTTCACGGGGGGTGGCTTCATCGTCTGTGCTGCCCTCCTCTTGCTGACACGCATCACACCTTCCGCACGTGGCGTTGCCCCGATCCGATGGACTCTGGAAGTGGCGCTGCTGCTTCTGGGCATCTGCGGAATCTGCGCACTGCCGGCGCCAGCGGGTCCGACGTGCCCGCAAGCCGTCGCGACATGGTTGGGGATTCTGTCGGAGCGGGTGGCCAATCCAATGGCTTCCGGCACCGCCATCGCATTCCTGTGTCTCGCACTGGCGTTTCTTGCTGATCACCGGCAAACCGGTAACGGAAGAGCCGTCAGCCGGTCGCTGGCCACGCTGGCGTTTTTGGTGGCACTCACGGCGGTACTGGGCCATGCGTATGGCGCACCCAGACTTTATCTGGGGCTGGATGGCGAGGTGCCGATGTCGCTGCTGACAGCGATGTTGGTCATAGTCGTCGCGGGAGGCGTCGTCTGGTTGCGAAGCGAATATGGTTTCCCCGCGATGCTGGCCGAAGACTCCGTCGTGGGAACACACGTCAGAGCGGTATTGCCGATGGTCGTGGGCGCGCCCCTGTTGGTGGGTGTCGCGGTGGCGGCAGGTTATGGGCAGTTCTACGCAGGCGAATTTGCGATCGCGCTGACTTCGCTCGGCTCCGTGGCAGCGTCCAGTCTCGTGGCTATCGCCTCAATTGTCGTGCTACGCAAGGCGGACAGCGCCCTGTATGTGCGGGATCGTGCCCTGCAGGCGGCCACCACGGGGGTCATCATCACCGATCACCGCGCGCCGGATGAGCCAGTCGTTTATACCAATAAGGCCTTTACCCAACTCAGCGGATTCGGCCCGGGGGATATACATGGTCGCAATTGTCGCGTTTTGAACACCGGCATCGAAAACGACCCGCAGACTCTGGAAGCGATCCGACGCTGCATCGACAACGGCGAGGACGGGACATTCGAACTGCAGAATCGCCGCAAGGACGGGACGACGTTTTGGAACCGTCTCAGCTTGGCACCCGTGTACAACTACGAGAACGTCATCACACACTTCGTCGGGATCATGGACGACATTACCTGGCGACACGACCAGCAAGAGCAACTGCAGAAAGCGTTGCAGGAGGCACGCGCCGCCGGCGAAATGCGTGACACTCTGGTTCGTCTGGTTAGCCACGAACTGCGTGCGCCTTTGAATGCTGCGCTGACCTGGGTTCGGCTTATGGAGCTGGACAGACAGGCCGACACCCTCGACAAGGGGTTGGCCGTTGTCGCGCAAAGCATCGAATCGCAGTCTCGCTTGATCGGTGACTTGGTCGACGCCAACCGCTTCGAGCGCAGAGGTGTTCGTCTCGAGTCCGCGACCGCCGACGCCCGCGAACTGGTCGAGCAGACCGTGGAAGAAATGCGTCCAACGGTGGGACCAACCAAGACGCTCGTTCTTCAAATTCGGTCTGGAGATTACGTCGGCTGGCTTGATCCGCTGCGGGTGCGTCAGATTGTCCGCAACTTGCTCAGCAATGCCAATAAATACACCCCCGATGGCGGCACAATCACCGTCGCCTGAAAGGTAACCGAGCGATCCCTGGAACTACAGGTCGAAGATACGGGCAAGGGTCTGACGGAGCAGGAATGCGCCCGAATATTCTCCCCGTTCTGGCGGGCCGACGACCGGCTGCCAGGCCTGGGAGTAGGATTGACCATTGTGTCGAGTCTCGTCTCGGCCCACGGCGGAACCATTGAGGTACACAGTGACGGCCCCGGTCAGGGCGCGAGGTTCCGTGTTCGCCTGCCGTTGGATGCGCTGAATGAGTCTCAGGTGCGACTTGACGGCGTCGATTCCGACGCGGTGATCACGACAGATGATTGACCGCATGCCGACACACCGTAAACGCTGCCGGGCCGGGTACCGCTCTTGCAAAGGATTAGCGTCTTCGGCCCTGAGTAGCTCAGTGAAACAGGAACAGCTGGCGAAAGTTACTCGGACGGTATCCGTTCAAGACCCCCCATGTACGAGCGGAGTACCTCCGGTACCGTAACCGAACCGTCAGCATTCTGATAATTCTCCAGCACCGCAACCAGGGCACGACCCACCGCCACGCCGGAGCCATTCAGTGTGTGAAGCAGTTCCGGCTTTCCGGTGTCCGGATTGCGCCAGCGGGCCTTCATACGGCGCGCCTGGAAATCCAGAAAGTTGCTGCAGGACGAGATCTCCCGGTAGCGGTTCTGCGCCGGCAACCAGACTTCGATGTCATAGGTCTTCGCGGCGCTGAAACCGAGGTCTCCCGTACACAGCGTCACCACCCGATAAGGTAACTCGAGTTCCCGCAGCACCGCCTCGGCGTCACGGGTCAGAGTCTCCAGTTCGTTCCATGACTCCCGGGGGCGAACCAAGCGCACCAGTTCGACCTTTTCGAACTGATGCTGGCGGATCATGCCGCGCGTGTCTTTACCGTAGGAGCCGGCCTCGCGGCGAAAACAGGGCGTGTGGCAGACGAATTTCTTGGGCAGGTCCTCCGGCTCGAGAATCCGGTCGCGCGCCCAGTTGGTTACCGGTACCTCGGCCGTAGGGATCAGATAGTAACCGTCGCTGGTGGCGAACTGCTCGTCTTCGAATTTAGGGAACTGGCCGGTTCCACGCATCGACTCAGCATTGACCAGATAAGGAGCATACATTTCCTCGCAGCCATGCCGGTCCACATGCAGGTCCAGCATGAATTGGGTCAACGCCCGGTGCAGCCGTGCTACGTGGCGCCGCATCACGGTAAACCGTGCTCCTGCAATGGTTACCGCGGACTCGAAGTCGAGCCCCCCCAACTGTTCTCCAACGCTGACGTGGTCGAG
>JAYZWP010000212.1:0-3549 GCA_036142245.1 Pseudomonadota bacterium
AGTGGTCTCGCTGCCTGAAAGATGGCGGCGCGCTGACCATCGGCGACGTCAGACGCGGTTCACCGGTCGCCGAATTCCTCGATGGGTTCGTCAACGATCACAATCCGTCGGGACATCGGGGCGATTATCTGAGCGATGCAACCGTCACAGCGATTCGCGAGGCCGGCCTGACCATCCTGCATACCGGCGTCGCGGCGTATCGATGGCGGTTCGACGACCCGGCGGCAGCGGCGCAGTACTGTCGACTGATGTTCGGGATAGACGCCGACGATGGACAAATTCTCGCCGGACTGGAGGCAACCGTAGGGACCGAGGCGGACCCGGCCGGCTTCAGCTTCGACTGGGAACTGCTGTTCATCCACGCCCGGTCATCCTGAGCCATCCACGCCGCATGCCGCGCAAGTCTATTGGTGTCGTCACCTCGTCGCGGGCGGATTACGGGCACCTCTACTGGCCGTTGCGGGAGTTGCAGGCGCTCCCGAACATCGAGCTCTCCATCATCGCCCTGGCGGCACACCTCTCCCCGGAATACGGGCACACCGTCGAACAAATCCGCGCCGACGGATTCAAAGTCACCGACACGATCGAATGCCTGCTCAGCTCCGACAGTGACGTGGGCATGGCGAAAACCCTGGGTCTGGCCACCCTCGGGATGGCGGACTCCCTGGCGCGGCTGCGCCCGGACCTGCTGCTGCTGATCGCGGATCGCTACGAGATGCTCGGACCAGCCTGCGCCGCCCTCACCCTGAGGATTCCTGTCGCCCATATCGAAGGTGGCGACGTGAGCCTCGGCGCGATCGATGACACGGTACGCAACGCGCTGACCAAGATGAGTCATCTGCACTTCACACCCACCTCTACGGCCACACGGCGGGTCATCGCCATGGGAGAGGAGCCGTGGCGGGTACATCAGGTGGGCGCCCCCAGCCTGGATCATCTGCGCCGCTCAACACTGCCCGGACGGGAAGAACTGGAGACATTACTCGGAACGGTACTGCGCGCACCCCTGCGGGTGGTCGCTTACCATCCGGTCACGATGCATGCGGACACTACGCACGAAGCGCAGGCACTGTTTGACGCACTCAAGGAACTCGACGGCCAGATACATCTGTGTTTTCCGAACGCCGACGCCGGCAGCCATCGCCTCATTGCGCAAGCGAAAACCCTCGGCACGCAACGTCCCGACACCCATGTCCACGTCAACCTGCCACACCTCGCCTATTGGGCGCTCCTGAAAACAGCCGACGTGCTGATTGGCAACTCCAGCAGCGGCATCATGGAATCGCCCTCGCTGGGGCTGCCCACCATCAATATCGGCGCGCGGCAGGAAGGGCGTGATCGCGCCGGCAACATCATCGATACACCGGCCGACCGGGAGGCGATCATTGCCGCGGTTGCCGAAGCGGCAAGTGATACCTTCCGTCAGCGGGCGGCCACGATCAGCAACCCGTACGGAGACGGAACAGCCGGGACGAGAATAGCCCGGATCCTGGCGCAGACACCTTGCGACAGGCGGCTCTTCGTCAAGCGACCCGTGCCCCCCTTGTGATGATGCAAAGCCGTGCGCAACGGCATGTCCCCTTTGCCTGGCCGGACATTCAGGACGAGGACATCGCGGCAGTCGCCGCAGCGGTTCGCGACATCGGTCGCGCTGACAATCGCTGGATCGAGCGATTCGAGGAACGGCTGTCACAAATAACCGACAGCCGCCACGCGATCGGCGTCAACTCCGGTACGGCGGCGCTTGAGCTGGCGCTGCGGGCCCTCGGAATCGGTCCCGGGGATGAAGTCATCCTGGCGGCACTCGGCTACGTGGCCAGCGCCAATGCCATCTGTAACGCGGGAGCGATCCCGGTTTTCCTGGACATTGAGAGCACCGGCCTGAACATGGATCCCGATGCCATCGAGGCGGCTGTCACACCGGCGACCAGGGCCCTGCTGGTGACACACCTATTCGGCATACCCGCCGCCATAGACCGGATCATGGCGACCGCGAACCGGCTCGGATTGACCGTCATCGAGGATGCCTGTCAGGCACTTGGAACAACTTCGGGCGGCCGCGCCGCCGGTGCCATTGGTCGGATCGGCGCCTTCTCGTTCTCGTCCACCAAGCCGACAACCGCCGGCGAGGGCGGCGCGGTGGTCACGAACGACCCAGCGCTTGCGCAGCGGTTGCGGATCCTGCGCAACCAGGGTCGGGACCCGATGCAGAACGACTATGTGGCGGTCGGTTCCAGTGCCCGCATGACCGAACTCGCCGCCGCGCTCGGCTGGTCTCAACTGGGGCGCCTGCCGAGTTCCTTGGCCACCCGCCGGTATTTCGCCGAGCGCTACCGCGCAGCGCTTCGGGGTAGTGCGCGGATCGTGCTTCCGGAATGGAACGAAACGGCGGTCGTCGCCTGGTTCGGTTTTCCGGTCCGCCTCGCCGGTGTGGATGCCGCTGCGCGGGACCGCATCCTCGATGCTCTGACCGAAGCTGGCATCGAAGCACGCGCTTACTTCCAGCCATTACACACTTGCCTCGCGCACCGCGACCGACCCCAAGCCGGGAACCTCGCGCACTGTGAGTCGGCGGGGCGGGAACTTCTGACTTTGCCGCTGCATGGCGGGATGAGCCAAGCCGACGTGGACCGTGTCGCCGAGATGCTGATGGACGCGCTGCGCTGCCGGCATCGCTGACACCGCCTGCTCGGCACGGACCGCTACAATAGCGGTTCCGTCAGCCGCCGCCCCGAGACCATGGCGCAACCCCGTCCCCACCACGACGCTGGAACCGTGCCGGTTAAAAAATTCACCCGTATTGGAAGCCTGCTGGCGATTCTCGCCGCCACCACATCGGCGGCGCTCTGGTGGATTCTCCGACCCTTGCCGGAACTGCCGCAACCCGATCTCAGCGCCCTGGAACCCGGCATAAAGCGCCAGATTCAGGAGGCCCTGGATGCGGCTCAGGCCCGCCCCAGAGACGTCGACACCGTCGCCATGCTCGGCAAAACCTTGCTGGCATACGACCGCCCTGAGGACGCAGCTCGATGTTTCGCGCGCGCCAGCGCGTTGCAGGCCGACGACTTTCGGTGGACCTATCTGCAAGCCCAGGCGCAACGCCGGAGCGGCAACAGCGACCGGGCCACGACTTTGCTACGGGAAACGATCACCCAGGAACCGACCTTCTTGCCGGCACGACTGGCGCTGGGCGAGGCGCTGCTGGACGCTGGTGAAATCGACGCCGCGGCGCCCCTATTCGAGCAGCTTGCCGGCGAGTATCCCGAATCGCCCCATGCACTGTTTGGCCTCGGCCGGGTGCGTGCCGAGCGTGGCCAGTCAGCGGAAGCGGTCACACTGTTACGCCGGGCGCTGGTTGCGGCTGATCGGCGCTGGGGGGCCGCCCATTACGCGCTGGCGCTGGCGCTGCGTGACAGCGGTGAGCGGGATCTGGCGCAGCGCCAACTGCGTCTGTACGAAGCACACAAGGAGATTGCGCCACGAAGTCAGGATCCGCTGCTGAACGAGGTCGCGCAGTCCAGACGCGGAGCGGAGCACTACCTCAATCTC
>JAYZWP010000213.1:0-4432 GCA_036142245.1 Pseudomonadota bacterium
TCCCGGCGATCGGTCAGACCGGCCACCGGAGCGGGGTCGATATCCCGCGTGCGGACCAGATAAACCCCGGCGTCGTTCCAGTAGATCATCTCCGGCACGCCGATGCCGGCCGCTGTCGGCATGGTCCGCCCGCCATAACGCAGGGAATAGGTGGCCAGATCCGGGTGCGGATCGCGGCGGGTGATGCCGAACTGCCAGCCGGAAACTCCCATCCCCACCGCCAGCAGCAGCCGCTCCTCCTCGGCGGTCAGGGGTTCGGGTTGCCGGTCCGATTGGAAAGCAAGCGGACCGTCGGGAATCTCCATCCCCAGTCCGAAGCGGCGCGAGCGGCGCCCCAGCACGGCATCCAGCAACGAGAAATCCAGCAGTGCGTCCACCATCGCACCGCGATCCAATCCAGGTCGGTTCCCCATCTTCCGCTCCCCCGAGCAAGGCGCGACGCGTCTGGTCGCCTCGAGGGGTTATATCACCTCTCGCCCGGCGTCCCTTCGCAGGTTATCGCTGGACACGTTCGCGCCGCTTGGTGTCGCACGGGCAACGCAGACCACCGCACGGCGGGGGCTTGGCCCCCGGAGGTGAGCGATGCCCCCTGCGCGCCCAAAAATAACAAAGCCGCTCGCGGCGCCGTGCCTGCGAGCGGCTTTTCCAGTGGGGGCTGACCCCGGGCCCGGTCAGCTCCGGGATCAGGTCCGGCCAGTGTTACCGGGCGGGGCGACGGCCGCGCCACCCCAGCCCTGCCAGCCCGAGCCCCAGCAGCACCAGGCTGGAGGGTTCGGGAACCTGGGTCCAGGTGATGTTGTCGAGCGCGCCGGAACCGCCGAACGAGAACACCACCGTGTCAAAGGCGCCGATGCCAAGCTCCGCGGAGGTCAGCGGGGCAATCCGGTTGGCGGAGTTGTTGCCGTAAACGGCGTTCCGGTCGAAAGTGCCCCCGGAGACGAAATCGAGGAAGTCCACCGTCGTCAATGCCGCGCCACCGCCCATGAAGGTCGCCACCAGGCCCGGCTCCTGATTGTTCTGCTCGATATCGATCAGGTCAAAGCCGATGGAGTCGATCAGGTAATCGAACTCGAAGGTGATGGTCCCGGCGGGGCGCTGTCCCTCGTCATCCGGAGCCACGTCGAGAATACCGTCGTTATCAGCGTCGCCGCCGTTTTCCTGGATGATCAGCAGGTGTCCCAGGACGGTGTTGTTGGGAAGGTTGCCGCCGGACCACGGATCCTCGAGATCATCATCCGCGGTGCCTGTCATGGTCGAATCGAATGCGACCCCAAGATCCGGGTTGTCACCGCTGGAACTGGTGTTGTCTACGGTGATGACGACACCGATGCCGGCATATTCGTTGTCGATGATGGTGCCGTGAACAACGCCGCCCTCATCGAAGGTGATCAGGCCGGCCCGGGCGACGCCGCTCACGGCGAGCCCCAGGGCGACGGATAGGGAAGTGATTCTGTTCATGACCTGAAAATTCCTCTCTCATTGGGATCACCCAAGTTTTTGCAAAATTTGGGCCAGCACTATTTTTTATTTTAAATCAGAGGTTTATTGTTATTCCCAAGGCTCTGCTGTCCCTAGGGTGGCGGCGAGGTGTAAAGAAAATGAGGCATCGGACCCGCGACACGGAGCTTCTTTTTCCCGTGCTGGGCCATGACGCGGCCGCCGGCCAAAGAAAACATCTTTCAATATAAGGGGTTATTGTCAACGCTTAGCGGAAGGGGGGGCGGACCGGCGGTGTAAAGCGAAGTGACGATTCCTCACAATCCGGCGAATTCATGCTTTGTATTTCAACCACTTACCCGCACTCACGCGGACAACCCCGTCCGCGGCCCGCTCGTGCAGAGCAGTCCCGCATCAATGTCGGCAAGCGAACCGCAGCCGCAAAGACCCATGGCTATATCCAGCTCCTGACCCAGATGCGCCAGAACATCCGTCACGCCCGCGGCACCGTTCACCGCCAGACCGGCCAGCACCGGCCTGCCGAGACCCACCGCCTGGGCGCCCAGCGCCAGCGCCTTGACGACATCGGTGCCGCGACGGATGCCGCCATCGACCAGCAGGCCGCCACGCCCGGTGAGCGCCTCGGCAATGGCCGGCAGCGCCTCGGCGGTGGGTGCCACGGTATCGAGTTGCCGTGCGCCGTGATTGGAAACGAACACGCCGGCAGCCCCGCAGTCGAGGGCCCGACAGGCATCGTCCGAACGCAGGATGCCCTTGACCCAAACCGGCACACCGGCGACACCCGCCAGCCACTCGAGGTCTTTCCAGGACAGCGAGGGATCAAATAGCTGCGCGACATAGTGCGCGAGCCCGGATTCACCGGACGGGGGTTCGGTACCCTCCGGCACGAGATTCTTCACCGCCAGGCCCGCCGGCAGGCGAAAGCCGTTGCGCCGGTCCCGTTCCCGCAGTCCGACAATCTGGTTGTCGACGGTCAGCACCAGGGCCTCCACGCCGGCGTCCCGCGCCTGGTCGATCAGCGCCCGGGTCACTGCGCGATCGCGGTATACGTAAAGCTGAAACCAGAGCCTCAGGCCGGGCGCGGCGCGGCGTACCTGTGCCATGGAGTGGTTGGCCAGGGTGCTGAGCACCATGACGGTACCGGCCGCCGCCGCGGCGCGCGCGGTGGCGAGTTCACCCTCGGGGTGGGCGAGCGCCTGGAAGGCGGTAGGACCGACGATGACCGGCAGATCGATCGGTTGCCCCTGCAGCAGCGTGCGTCGATGCCGCGTGCCGACATCCCGCAGCGCCCTGGGCAGCAGACGCAGACGCTGCCAGGCGGCGGCGTTGTCGCGCAACGTGATCTCGTCGGCCGCGCCGCCCAGGTAGTAGTCGCAGGTCACCGGGTCCAGCTTGCGCCGCATGAGGCGCTCGAAATCATCGAGGTTGAGTGGCGACATGACCCGGTTCTCAGGTAGGAGAGATCAGGCGCTATGATGCGTAGCAGGCGGCATTTGGTTCAAGGACGGGGAGGGTAAATGAACCGATTCGATAGCAAGAGTGTGTTGGTGACTGGTGCCGGCTCCGGCATCGGCAGGGCCGCGGCACAGGCCTTCGCCCGCGAAGGGGCCCGCGTGGTGGTGGCGGACATCAACGAACCCGGTGGTCTGGAGGTGGTCTCGGCCATTGAGGACGAGGGCGGCACGGCGAGCTTCGAGCCGGTCGATACCGCGGATTCCGCCAGCGTCAACCGCATGATGGGGAACACCCTCCGGCGCTGCGGCCAGCTCGATGTGCTGTTCAGCAACGCCGGCGTGTTCGATGGCTTCCTGCCGATAACGGAGATTTCCGACGACCTGTGGGACCGGGTGATCGACGTGAATCTGCGCGGTTACTTCTTCTGCTGCCGCGCGGCTCTGCCGGCATTGGAGCGATCCGGCGGAAACATCGTCATGACAGCCTCGGTGGCCGGCCTGGGCGCTCAAGGGGGCGGCAGCGCCTACACCGCCTCGAAATTCGGTACGGTCGGGCTGATCAACCAGATCGCGGTGGAGTACGCGCAGCGCGGTGTCCGGGTCAACGGCGTCGCACCGGGGGGAATCAAGACCGGCATGACCGGGGGATTGGCCGATGACCCGGAGGTAAACGCCATGATTCGTGACTGGACCCCCATGGCACGTTGGGGCGAACCACAGGAAGTGGCGGACGCGGTACTGTTCCTCGCCTCCGCTCAGGCGACCTATATCACCGGCACGGTGCTGCGTGTCGACGGTGGCATCCGTTCCAAATAACCGCGGGAACACCGCAACTTCAGAGAAATTCTGAAAAACGGCGGCCACGGCGTTTTCGAATCCGCCGCAGCCCGTCCCGCGGGTCGCGCGGACTCGATCGGTGTTTCCTAGACGATTTCCGCCAGCGCGCGCCGGTGGAGCGGACTGCTGCGCGGGAAATGAGCGGTCAGGAACTCCATCTGGTCCGCCAGAATGCGCCGCCCCTTGAGGTAGATGTACTCGGCGTGGGTCGGTGTAAAGGGCACCGCCAGCAGCGCCATGCCGGCCCCCTCCGGCATGCGGCCGCCTTTGTGGTTGTTACACCGCTTGCAGGCGGTAACCACATTGTTCCAGATGTCCTCACCACCCCGGGAGATCGGCGTCACATGGTCCCGGGACAGGTCACTGGAGCGGAACTTGCCGCCGCAGTACAGACAGATCTGCGCATCGCGCCGGAACAGCGTCGGATTGTTCAGGGGCGGGGTATACCGGTCGCGCGCCTTGCGCAGCGCGCTGTTGTCACCCACCGTCGCGATAATGGAGTTGATCTCCAACACGCTGCGACGCCCGGTAGCGGCGTTGATACCGCCACGCAGCCGATACAGCAGGCTACCGCAGGTGTAGAGCACCTGCCCGTAGTGGTACAGCTTCACGGCCTGCTGGTAGTCGATCCATTCGATCGGCATACCCGAGACGTCCGTACGCAGAACATTGTGGGACAGATC
>JAYZWP010000214.1:0-6883 GCA_036142245.1 Pseudomonadota bacterium
TGTCGAGGCCATCGAAGCGCTGATGCGGCAGGAATGACATGGAGCGCAGGGTCTGCGTCGCGGTGGTTGGCACCGGTCCGGTCGCCCTCGGTCTGTCGCTGGCGTTGCACCGCCTCGGCGTTTCGACTCTGCTGATCGGCGAGCCAGCCGCCCCGTCCGACCTGAACACCCCGCGCCATTTCGCCCTCAGCCTCTCCTCGATCCGCTGTCTGGAAGGACTCGGCCTGTGGCAGACCCTGCACACCCAGTCCGCCGCGATCGAGACCATCCAGGTCTCGCAACCCGGCGCGCCGGGCGCCGTCCATCTGCGCGCCCGGCAGGCAGGGCTGGCGTGTTTTGGCGCAGTCATTCACGAGTCGCTGCTGCTGCGGTGTCTGGCCAATGCGGTTGCCGCGTCCGGAGTGCCGGTGATCGCCGGCCAACCCGTATCTCTGCAACCCGGCAGCGGGATCTGCAAAGTGGGGCGATCGCAGGGCCCGACCGTGACTGTGACCGCGGATCTCCTGGTCGGGGCGGACGGTGGCGCCTCGCCGGTGCGGAAACTGGCGGGAATTCCCCTGCGCCGCGGCGGGCCACAGGGCACTGCGTTGTGCGCGGAGATCACTACCAGCGCGCCTCACGAACAGCGGGCGTTCGAGCGGCTCGCCAGGGAAGGTCCCATCGCGCTGCTGCCCACGGCCGGGGACAGGAACCGCTGGTGCCTGGTCTGGGTCCGCGACACCACGACGCCGCAGCAACCCGGGCTACCCATCGGGGAGTTGCAACGTGCGTTCGGCTGGCGCGCCGGTCGTATCGAACAGCACGGCCCGGTGGAGCGGTTCGCGGTGAGTCCGGCGCGAGTGCCGTGGCCTTGCACCGGCAAAGTGCTGCTGATCGGCGACGCCGCCCACCGTCTCCACCCGGTCGCCGGACAGGGCTTGAACCTCGGCATGCGGGACCTGGCCGTGCTGGCCGGGATGATTGGCGCGGCGGATGCTCGGCAGACGATCACGGACGATCTGCCGGCCCGTTTCGCGCATCAGCGCCGCGCGGACTGGCGCGCCACGACACGCTTCACAGCGCTGTTGCCCCGCCTGTTCGATAAGCGCTGGCCGATCGCGCCGCTGCGCGGTGCCGGCCTGCTGGCGCTCGATCTTCTGCCGGCGGCGAAACGCCGCTTCGCCCGGCGCGCCAGCGGATTGCTGTTCACGGCGAGCGACCTGGAGCGCGGGGTTCCGCTGCCGTGAAATCCGCGCCGGATCTGGTGATCGTCGGCGCCGGCCTTGCCGGTCTGGGTCTGGCGGCGGCGCTGGTGAAGACACCACTCACCGTCCGGGTCCTGTCACGGGAGGCGTTGCCGCTCCCCCCCGCGGATGACGAACCGCTGCGCCTGCGGGTCAGTACACTCAGCGTCGGGGTGATCCGCGCCTTGCAGCGTCTCGGCGTCTGGCCGCTGCTCAACGAGACGCGGCTCGGGCGATTGCATCGTATGCGGGTCTGGGAGGATGGCAGCGAACTGTGCTACGACAGCGCCACCATCGGCGCAGCAGAGCTCGGCCGGGTGGTGGAAAACGACGCGCTGGTGACCGCGCTCGCGGCGCACTGCGCTGCGGCACCCAACGTCCAGATCGATACTGGCGCGAACTTGGCAGAGGTACAACAGCAGGGCGGTGAGCGGACTCAGCGGGTCGGCCTGCACCTCGATGACGGGACGCATCTGGTCACCCGTCTGCTGGTCGGTGCCGACGGCGGGGAATCGGTCGTGCGTCGCCTGGCGGGTATCAACGCGTGGCATGAGGCGTACGGGCAGATGGCGGTGGTGGCAAACATAATCACCGAGCGGCCCAACCCACACGAGGCGCTGCAGCGGTTTCTACCGGACGGTCCGCTGGCGCTGCTCCCTCTGCCGGGTGGAGCCAGCGCGCTGGTGTGGAGTACCCACCCGGAGCACGCCGCGCACCTGTGCGACATGGATGACTCCGCCTTCTGCGCGGTGTTGCAGGAGGCGAGCGAGCGACGCCTCGGCGCCGTGTGCTCGGTCGGCCCCCGCCGCCGCTTCACGTTGCGCCGGCTGGCCGCGACCCGTTACGTGGCAAACCGTATCGCCCTGGTCGGCGACGCCGCACACGTGGTTCACCCGCTCGCCGGGCTGGGGGCGAATCTGGCTCTGGAGGATGCCTTCGCCTTGGCGGAGTTGCTCGCGGCGCATTCCGGTGATCCCGGCGACAGCGCGCTGTTGCGCCGCTACGAGCGATGGCGGCAGAGCCAGAACGCACCGGTCACCGCGGTCATCCACGGTCTGAACCGGCTGTTCCGCGACCCCGGTCAGGTGACGGGAGCGGTGCGTCGCGGCGGACTCGCGCTGATCAACCGCCTGCCGGGCGCCAAGGCGTTTTTCATGGCGCACGCCTGCGGTGTGGCGGGTGACCTGCCGCGCCTCATGCGTCAACCGTGAGGTCCGCGCCGGACGCTTCCCATACCGGCCGTAACGACAGCCGGCGGGCCAGCGCTTCCGCCAGTTCCGGCGCGATACCGCGCGGCGTTGCGGTGGTCTGACCCAGGTCCGCCAGCCGGGTGGTATCGAGCCCCGCGTATCCGCAGGGATGAATGTTCCGGAAGGGTGCCAGCTCCAGGTCCACGTTCAGGCTCAGGCCGTGATAGCACCGGCCACGGCGCACCCGCAGTCCCAGGGAGGCGATCTTGCGGCCCTCAACATAAACCCCGGGAGCGCCGACCCGGCGGTCGGCGACGATGTCCCGGCGCGCCAGCAGATCGATCACCGCCTGCTCGAGCAGACGTACCAGTTCCCGCACCCCGATCCCCAGTCCGGGGAGCTGCATGAGAGGATAGACAACGAGTTGCCCCGGTCCGTGATAGGTCACGTCTCCGCCCCGGTCGCTGCGCACTACCGGAATGGACCCGGGCGCGAGGAGACCGTCGGTCTTGCCGCCCTGGCCGAGGGTATAGACCGGATCGTGTTCCAGAAACCACCACTGATCCGGGGCAGAACCTCCCGCCCAGGCGCGCATCGCCTCCCAGACGGCGCCGTAGCGCTGGCGCCCGAGCCAGTGACAGGGAATCGTGCGGGCGTCGCTCAAGCGACTACGGGTTCTCCCCGCCGGATCCGCGCCTTGACGACCTGATAAGCCTCATGGACCCGATGCCAGAGCGACCCCGGGACGCCACTGCCCACGGTCGCGGTACCGACGCGGGTCACCGGCACCAGCTCCCGGGTGGAGCTGGTGAGCCACACTTCCTGCGCTCGGCCCAGCTCCCTCACGCTGATCGGTGTCTCCTGCACACCGATGCCGAGGTCCCGGCACAACTCGATGACCAGCGCCCGTGTGATGCCGGGCAGCAGTTCGGCGCCGATGGGTGGTGTGAGTACGACGTCTTCGATCACCACGAAGACGTTTGAGGCCGCCCCCTCGGTGATGCGTCCGTCCCGATGCAGGATCGCTTCGTCCGTCCCGGCGTCCTGCGCCTGCTGGCGCAACAGCACGTTGGCGATCAACGATGTGGTTTTGGCGTGACAGTGCTGCCAGCGGCTATCCTCCAGGAGGATGGCGCTCAGACCCCGATTAAGGGCCTCCCGGTCGATGTCGGGAATGTGCTTGCACATCGCGAACAGCGTCGGCGCCACATCGGGGAAACGGTGATCCCGGGGAGCCACACCCCGGGTGATCTGAAGATAAACCGCCCAGTCGCCGGCACCGTTGCGGGCAATCAGGTCACCGAGCAGAGTGCGCCATTCCCCACGGCTCAGCGGATCGGTGATCCGTGTGAAAGACAGGCTTGCGGACAGACGGTCCAGATGGCGCTCCAGGCCCAGAAAATGACCCCCGTAGCTCGGGATCACCTCATAGACGCCGTCGCCGAAGATGAAGCCACGATCCAGCGGCGAAATGGCCACCTCGGCCAGCGGCATAAAGCGGTCATTGAAATAGGCGATGTCAGCCCGGCTCTGGCCGGCCACGACCTCCATCGGCCCGCCGGCCGTATGCGTCACTCCAGCCAGCGGCGGACCGAATCCTCCAGCCGCTGCCACAATGAGCCCTGCGCTACCGGCTCCAAGGTTATGAGGGGTACTGCGGTGAGCAGATCGCCTTCCAGCGTCACCCGCAGGCTGCCGACCGCCTGGCCCGCGCTGAGCGGTGCATCGAGCGGCTCGACCCGGGTCGCGGTCAACTCGAGACGCTCCCGCGAACCGCGCGGTACCGTCACCAGCAGTTGCTCAGCGACCCCGACGCCCACGGTGTCTTGCGCCCCACCGTACACCCTGTGGCGCTCGAAAACCTCACCCTCTCCCAGCAATTGGGCGGTTTCGTAAAAACGGAATCCGTAATTCAGCAACTTCTGGGCATCGGTAAAACGCGCCTCGTCGCTGGGCGCACCCATGGTCGCGGTAACCAGCCGCTGACCGTCACGCAGCGCTGAAGCCACCAGGCAGTAACCCGCCGACTCGGTGTGGCCGGTCTTCAACCCGTCCACGGAACGATCGCGCCACAGCAGCCGATTACGGTTCGGCTGACGGATACCGTTGTAGGAGAATTCCTTCTCCGCGTAGCGGGCGTAGTGGTCGGGAAAGTTCCGCAACGTGGCGAGTCCCAGACGCGCCATGTCCGAGGCACTGGTCAGATGATCCGCGGCCGGCCAACCCGTGGCATTGACGAAATGGGTGTTCGTCATTCCCAGCCGCGCCGCTTCGGTGTTCATCATGTCCGCGAACACCTCCTCGCTGCCGGCGATATGTTCGGCCAGCGCGACGCTCGCGTCATTGCCCGACTGGACGATGATGCCGCCGAGCAGATCCTCCACCGATACCTCGGTGCCGACTTCGAGGAACATCCGCGAGCCGCCGGTACGCCACGCCTTCTCGCTGATACGCACCATCTCGTCTTTCTGCAAATTGCCCTTGGCGATCTCCCCCAGCGCGACATAAACGGTCATCAACTTGGTCAGACTGGCCGGCTCGGCCGGCTGGTCGGCGTCCTGTTCCACAATGACCGATCCGGTGGCGGCGTCGAGCATGACGTAGGAACGGGACGTGAGCGCCGGCGGGGCCGGCACGGCAGCCGCCGCGAGACCTGTCGACAGGACGATCCAAAGGGCCAGGGCCCAGGAAACAGGTCGTCGTGGCAGAAGTCGCGGCATCAGGGCACCAGCAGGCGCGGCGCGGCGAGGCCCAAGCCCATCAGCCGGCTGGCAGCGAGGCCCGCCGCATCACGGCTCAATGGACCAATGGTGACCCGGTGCCACTGCTTGCCATCCACACTCGCCGGCTGCACCGCTACATCGGTAAAGCCTGATGCGGCCAAGCTGTCCTGCAGCCGTGACGCGTTGCTCCGGTCGCTGAACGCGCCAACCTGCAGGAGTACCGCGTCATCCGCCGCCAGCTGCCGAGTGCCGCGGTTGCCGGGACGCAAGGCCGTTACCTCCACCGGAACCCTGCCATCATCGACCATCCCCAGGCGCACTGCCGCGGCATAGGAGAGGTCTATCAGCCGGTCATCCTTGAACGGCCCTCGGTCGTTGACGCGCACCACCACCCGCTTGCCGTTACCGAGGTTCGTGACTTCCGCGTAGCTTGGTATCGGCAAGGTAGCGTGCGCCGCAGTCAAGGCGTACATGTCGAACGGTTCCCCGGTGGCGGTGGGGCGACCGTGAAATTTGCGGCCATACCAACTCGCCGTGCCGCGCTGGCGGTAGCCGTCCGCCTTGGCCAGGGGGGTGTAACGCCGGCCCGCGATGCTGTAAGGGCGAAAGCAGGGGCGGCAGTGCGGCTCCTGTCTGGGAATGGGATCCGGCAACAGCGCCAGATCGGCATGCGGGCCATCCGGCGGCCCGTCAACCGGCTCAGGCGCCTTAGACGCCACCGGCTCCGGCATGGAGGTGCAGCCAGCCAGGGCCAGCACCAGCAATCCCAGTGCTGCTCCCAGGAGGTGTCCGCGGGTCTGTCGCATCGGGCTAGTGGGTCGCGGGATGTTCGAGTTGGTGGCGGATCGCCTCGGCCAGCTCAGCGACGGCCAGGGCATACAGAGCGCTGTGATTATAGCGGGTGACCGCATAGAAGTTGTCATAGGCGGCGATCCATGCGCCACCGTTTTCCGTCTCAAACCCCAGCAGCGCAACGGCCTGCTCCGAACCGGCCACCGCGTCGTCCGGCCAAAGCACCCCCTCCGCTTCCCACTGCGCCCGCGTCCTTTCCGGTTTGAGCCGCTGGTCATCCGGGACTTTCCGCGGGTGGGTCAGGACAATGCGATCGAACATCGGCGCACCGGGCCGCCAACCGTGCTCGACCAGGTAGTTCGCCACGCTGCCGATCGCATCCGCCATGCTGTCGATCAGATCGCGTTGACCGTCGCCGTCGAAATCGACCGCGTAACGTCGGTAGCTGCTGGCAATGAATTGCGGGATACCCATTGCCCCGGCGTAGGAGCCGGGCAGGGTCGTGGTCGGCAACGCCTCTTCCCGGGTCAAGAGCAGGAAATGGTACAGTTCGTCGCGAAAAAAATCGTTGCGGCGGTGATCCGACGCGGCAATGGTGGCGAGCGAGTCGAGCACCCGATGGCGGCCGCGATGGCGCCCGTACCGCGTCTCGACGCCGATAATCGCCGCGATTACCGGTGCGGGAACGCCGAATTGCTCGGCAGCCCGGGCCAGCACGGCCTGGTTTTCCCGGGCGAAACCCACACCCTCGGCGATCCTTTCTGGTGTGACGAAAATCGGACGGTAACGGTACCAGGGCAGTCGCTCGGCCGGCCGCGACAGCGCCTCCAGCACATCTTCTCGCCAGATCGCCTGGTTGAGCACCGCGGCGAGCTGCGCCTCGGAAAAGCCCTCCTCCCGCACCAGGGTGTCGACCAGCGGCCGCAGACGCGGATAGTCCGACAGTTCCAACCCC
>JAYZWP010000215.1:0-4764 GCA_036142245.1 Pseudomonadota bacterium
GTGCTGCGCGAGAAACACTTCATCGGCCTGCCGGAGATGGTGGAGAACTACTTCCGCGGCGTGGTGCGTGAGACGCGGGAGATTCTCGCCGAACTCGGCGTGAACCGCTTGCAGGACTTGATCGGACGCACCGAGTTTCTCGAAGCGATCGAGGGGCGCAACGACAAACAGCGCCATCTGGACCTGTCGCCGATTCTGGCCAAGGATCCCGTGTTGGCGGACCGGACCCCCTACTGCGTCGTGCCGCGCAACGAGCCCTTCGACCGGGGTGAACTGGCCGAGCAGATGGTGAGGGACACCCTGCCGGCAATCGAAGGCAAGCTGGGCGGGATCTTCCACTACGAAATCCACAACACCAACCGTTCCATCGGCGCCCGGGTGTCCGGCGAGATCGCCCGGCGGCACGGCAACATCGACATGAGTTCGACCCCCGTTACCGTGAAACTGCGCGGCACCGCCGGACAGAGTTTCGGCGTCTGGAACGCCGGCGGCCTGAACATGGAGCTGGAGGGTGACGCCAACGACTACGTCGGTAAAGGCATGGCCGGGGGACGGCTGGTGATCTACCCGCCCCGGGCCAGCCGGTTCGAGAGTCGCAAGACCACCATCATCGGCAACACCTGTCTGTACGGCGCCACCGGGGGGACCCTGTACGCCTCCGGTCTGGCGGGCGAACGGTTCGCGGTACGCAATTCCGGCGCCTTCGCGGTGGTGGAGGGGATCGGGGACCACGGTTGCGAGTACATGACCGGCGGCGTGGTCGTTGTGCTGGGCAGTACCGGCGTGAACTTCGGCGCCGGCATGACGGGTGGCTGCGCCTTCGTCCTGGACCTCGATCACGGTTTCACCGACTGCTACAACCCGGAGATGATCGATATCCAGCGGGTCAACACCGATGCCACGGCGCTGTACTTGGGCTACCTGCGCCGGATAATCCGGGACTTCACGGATCAGACGGGCAGCCACTGGGGAGCCGAACTGCTGCGCGACTTCCCCCGCTACGCCGGCCGCTTCTGGCTGGTCAAACCGAAAGCCAGCGAACTGGAAACCCTGCTGGACAATGTCCGGCAACGCTAAGACCGTGATCCGGTTACGCTTTTGCCCTCTGCCCATCGGGACTGCCTGAACGTGTCCAAATCCGCCAAGAATCCGTTTCAATTTCTCGATGTGCCGCGCCGCGTGCGCAAGCAGCCGGTTGCCCAGCGCCTGCAGCACCACCAGGAGATCTACCACGGTTTCGACGCCGATCGAGCCGCCGATCAGGCCGGCCGCTGCATCGCCTGCGGCAACCCTTACTGCGAGTGGAAGTGCCCGGTCCACAATTACATTCCGGACTGGTTGAAGCTGGTCGCCGAAGGCAGGCTGTTCGAAGCCGCGGAGCTGTCCAATCAGACCAATTCACTGCCGGAGATATGTGGCCGCATCTGCCCCCAGGACCGGCTTTGCGAGGGTGCCTGTACGCTGAATGACGGCTTCGGCGCCGTGGCGATCGGCGCGGTGGAGAAATACATCTCGGATACCGCCCTTGCGCAGGGCTGGCGACCCGACGTCTCCCGTGTGGTCCCCACGGGCAAGCGGGTCGCGGTGATCGGCGCCGGTCCCGCAGGACTCGCCTGCGCCGACGTCCTGATTCGCAACGGGGTTCAGCCGGTGGTGTTCGACCGCTATGACGAAGTCGGCGGACTGCTGATGTTCGGCATCCCCGGGTTCAAGCTGGACAAAGAGGTGGTGCGGCTGCGCCGCCAGATCCTCGAGGAGATGGGTGTCGAGTTCCGCCTCAACACCGAGATCGGCCGGGACCTGCCGTTCGAAGATCTCCTGCGCGACTACGACGCGGTTTTTCTGGGCATGGGCACCTACCGGTTCGTCGAGGGAGGGTTTCCCGGCGAGCAGGCGCGTGGGGTCTTCCCGGCGCTGCGCTACCTGATCGGTAACATCCGCCATGTGCTGGGTCTGCCCGACAACGAGGAGAACTATATCGACATGGCGGGGCAGCGCGTGGTGGTGCTGGGTGGCGGCGATACCGCCATGGACTGTGTGCGTACCGCGGTACGTCAGGGGGCCGCCCAGGTGCACTGCGTCTACCGGCGTGACGAGGAGAACATGCCCGGATCACGCGCCGAGGTTGTCAACGCCAAGGAGGAAGGCGTGGTGTTTCTCTGGAACCGCCAGCCGATCGAGATCGTCACCGATCATGGCGCCGCCGTCGGCGTGAAGGCGGTCGAGACCGAGCTGGGCCCGCCGGACGCCAATGGCCGGCGCCGGCCACAACCGATTCCCGAATCCGAAGCGGTCATTGACGCGGATCGAGTCATTATCGCGTTCGGCTTCCGGCCCGACCCGCCGGAGTGGTTCGACACGTACGGCATCGAGCGGGACGCCAACGGCCGCACGCTGACCGGACAGAACGGCGATCTGCGCGGTCAGACAGCCAACCCGAAGGTATTTTCCGGCGGCGACATGGTGCGCGGCTCCGACCTGGTGGTGACCGCCGTATTCGACGGCCGGGAAGCGGCCCAGGGGATACTGGACTACCTGGATGTCTGACCCGCGCGCGGCCCGCCAGGCCGCACGGTGCGGCGATTTCGATCTGCTTCGCGCGATGCGCCGCCAGCCGGTCGCGCGCACCCCGATCTGGATCATGCGCCAGGCGGGGCGTTATCTGCCCGAATACCGTCGGGTTCGCGAGCAGGCGGGCAGCTTCCTGGACCTGCTGAAGGATCCGGTTCGCGCCTGCGAGGTCACCCTGCAGCCGCTGCGCCGCTTCGATCTGGACGCCGCCATTCTGTTCTCCGACATTCTCACCATCCCGGACGCCATGGGGCTCGGCCTGCACTTCGTCGAAGGGGAGGGACCGAGGTTTCACCATCCGGTCCGGGATGCCGCGGCCATCGCCGCGCTGCCGGACGTGGAGGTCAGCGCACAGCTCGGTTACGTCTTCGAGACCGTCGAGCGGGTGAAATCCGGCCTGGCCAGCCGCACGCCCCTGATCGGGTTTTCCGGGAGCCCGTGGACGCTTGCCACCTACATGGTGCAGGGCGCCTCGAGCCGGGAGTTCGAAGCACCCCGCACCCTCCTCTATGGTGATCCGGATGCGCTCCTGGCGCTGCTGGACAAGTTGAGCCGGCTCATCGCCGACTACCTGCTCGCACAGATCCGTGCGGGCGTGGACGCCGTGATGCTGTTCGATACCTGGGGTGGCCTGCTCACGCCGGCGGCGTACCGGCGCTTCTCCCTGGAACCCATGCAGCGGATCATCGAAACACTCAAGGCCCGGAACGACGCGGCACAGGTACCGGTGGTGCTGTTCACCAAGGGTGGCGGCAACTGGCTGGAGTGGATGGTGGAGTCCGGTGCCGATGTGCTGGGCCTGGATTGGAGTACCGATATCGCGGCCGCAAGGCAACGCACCGGCAACGCAGTGGCACTGCAGGGCAACCTGGATCCGGCGGTGCTGCGCGCCCCGCAGGACGCCATTCGTGAGGCGGTCGCTGCCGTTCTCGATGGGTTCGGTACCGGCAGCGGCCACGTATTCAACCTCGGGCATGGTATTACTCCGGACATCGACCCGGAGCGGGTCGCCTATCTGGTGGACACCGTGCATGACCTGAGCCGCGCCTACCATCGCTGACGGCGCCGTAACCAGGGTGGCAGCGGACACTGTTCTGCGGGTCGCCCTGGACGTGCCGCTGCGCACCACGTTCGACTACCTGCCGGCCGAGCAGGAACCACCGCCGTTGCCGGGCAGCCGGGTTGTGGTGCCGTTCGGTCGGCGCCGTGCGGTCGGCATTGTGCAGAGCGTCGCCACGAGTTCCGAACTTCCCGCCGACAAGCTCAGGCGGATACAGACGACGCTCGACAGCGCGCCGCTGCTGGACCAGTCGATTCTCGACCTGTGCCGCTGGGCGGCAACCTACTATCACCACCCCATCGGCGAGGTGATCGCCACGGCGCTGCCGGGCCAACTGCGCAGAGGCGGATCGGCCAGCCCCGCCGGCGAGACGGCCTGGCGCTGGTGTGGTCCGCACGAGACAACCGTCGAAGCCGAACTGCACCGCGCACCGCGCCAAAAGGAACTGGCGGGACTCCTCCTGGAACACGGCCCGTGCACCGAACCGTGGCTGGCCAGGCGGCTGCACAACAACTGGCGGGCCGCGCTGCGGGCGCTGAAAGGGCGCGGCTGGGTGGCGGCCGAACGGGTGGTCGACGGCTTCGTCGGCGCGGCACGGCCGGCGGCGCACCAACTCAATCCCGCGCAGCACGAGGCTGCTGCTGCCATCACCGCGGCCCTCGGCGAGTTTGCGGTCTTTCTGCTGGACGGGGTCACCGGCAGCGGCAAGACCGAGGTCTACCTGCAGGCAGCCGAGGCGGCAATCGCCCGCGGCGAACAGGTGCTGGTACTGCTGCCAGAAATCAGTCTCACCCCGCAGACATCGCGGCGGTTTCGCAAGCGCCTGGGGGTTCCGGTGGTGACTCTGCACTCCGGGTTGGCGGAGGGTGAGCGCGCCGGTCAGTGGTTGCTGGCCCGTGACGGCACCGCACGGGTGGTGATCGGCACCCGCTCGGCGGCCTGGACTCCACTACCCGACCTGGGTCTGATCGTGGTCGACGAAGAGCACGACCCGTCGTTGAAACAGCAGGAGGGTTTCCGTTACTCGGCGCGGGACCTGGTGCTGTTGCGCGCGCAGCGGGCCGACATCCCGGTGGTGCTGGGATCGGCAACCCCCTCCCTCGACAGCTTGGCGCAGTGCGCCACGGGACGAT
>JAYZWP010000216.1:0-5859 GCA_036142245.1 Pseudomonadota bacterium
AGATCTGGCACTCGTCGGCCTGCAGCGCCGCCGCCAAGGCCACGGCGGTGGTGTCCGACCCACCCCGGCCCAGGGTCGTGATGTCGCCGGCGGCATCGACCCCCTGAAAACCGGCCACCACCGCCACTCGCCCGTCAGCCAAGCTGGCGGTCAGGCGCTCCGAGTCGATATCCAGAATGCGCGCCTTGCCATGCGCGCTGTCGGTGTGACTGGCCACCTGCTGTCCCGTGAAGGACGTTGCGGCCACCCCCTTCTGCGCCAGCGCCATCACCAGCAACGCGATGGAGACCTGCTCTCCGGTCGCCAGCACCACGTCCATTTCCCGGGCGGGTGGATCCGGATTGATGGAGCGGGCCAGCCGGATCAGTCCGTCGGTCTGGCCTGCCATGGCGGACACCACGACCACCACCTGGTGTTTCCGCGCCGCCGTCGCGACCCGGCCTGCCACATGCATGATGCGCTCGGCATCACCCATGGAGGTGCCGCCGAATTTCTGCACGATCAGTCCCAAAATAGCTTCCTTACATGAGGCTGGAAGTTAAACGGACGCAGATGACGGCCAACTTCAGACGGTAACGCCGAGACGTTCGCTGATCCACGGCACCACGCTGCGCAATGCCGCGTCGAGACCTTCCGGCTGCTTGCCGCCGGCCATCGCCATGTCCGGGCGGCCGCCTCCCTTGCCGCCCACCTGTTGCGCCACCTGGTTGACCAGTTCCCCGGCCGGGACCTCATCCATCAGATCCTTGGTTACCCCGGCGACCAGATTGACCTTGCCGTCGTTCACCGCGGCCAGCAGCACCGCAGCACTGCCCAGCTTGTTCTTGAGCTGGTCGGCCATTTCCCGCAATGCCTTGGCGTCGACATCCACGCGGGCCGCGACCACCCGAGCCGGACCAACGGTCACCGCCTGCCCGCCGAGGTCATCTCCCGCGGCACTGGCGGCTTGTCCTTTGAGCCGGTCAAGTTCTTTTTCCAACCCCCGGGTCCTTGCCTGGAGCTGCTCCAGTTTCTGCGGAATGTCACCCGGCGCGGTTTGCAGTCTGCCGCCAACATCGCGGACCAGTTCCTCCATCGCACAGACCCACTCGAGCGCACCGCTGCCGGTCACCGCCTCGATCCTTCGCACCCCCGCGGCGACTCCCGATTCAGCAACGATCTTCATCAGGCCGATATCTCCGGTGCGCTGCACGTGGGTACCGCCGCACAGTTCGACGGAAAAATCCCCCATCCGTAACACGCGAACCCGTTCACCGTATTTCTCGCCGAACAGCGCCAAGGCACCTGACCGGATCGCCTCATCCATCCCCATGACCGCGGTTTCCACCAGGTGGTTCGCCCTGATCTGCTCGTTGACCAGCGCCTCGATGGCCCGCAACTGCTCCGCAGTTACCGGCTGATCGTGTGAAAAATCGAATCTCAGCCGATCACCGTTTACCAGTGAACCTTTCTGAGCGACGTGATGACCGAGTACCTGGCGCAGCGCCGCGTGCAGCAGGTGGGTAGCGGAATGGTTAAGCCGGGTGCGGGCACGGCTGTCGGCATCCACACTGGCCAAGACCCGATGTCCGGCGCGCAACTCGCCGTGCTCCACGGTACCGATGTGGCCGATAACGGCGCCGAATTTGCGCGTATCGGATACCCGCAGGCGCCCGTCCTTCCAGGTGATCAGGCCATGATCCCCCACCTGTCCCCCGGATTCAGCATAAAAAGGACTCTCCTCCAGGACCACGATCACCTGGTCGCCGTCGACCGCCGTATCGACCGCCTGCTCGCCGCAGAACACGCCAATCACCTGCGCCGGTTGTTCCAGCGCCTCGTAACCGGTGAAGCGGGTCTCGGGCAGATCGCCCAAATCGATGTCGTCGGCCGCCTGAAACTGGCTGGCCGAGCGGGCCCTGGCCCGCTGCCCCTCCATGGCCGCCTCGAAGCCGGCCAGGTCCACCTGCAATCCCCGCTCCCGGGCGATATCCGCTGTCAGGTCGACCGGGAACCCGTAGGTATCGTAGAGCCGAAACAGGGTGTCGCCGGGAATCACCTCACCGGAGAGACTTTCCAGATCCCGATCCAGAATTTGCAATCCGAGTTCCAGAGTCTGGGCAAAGCGCTCCTCCTCCTGCCGCAGGACCCGCTCCACATGGCCGAGCTGCTCGGAGAGGATCGGATGCGCCTTACCCATGAGTTGCTCCAAAGGCGCCGCCAACCGATGGAAAAACGTCCCTTCCGCGCCGAGCTGGTGACCGTGACGCACCGCCCGGCGAATGATCCGCCGCAGCACGTAGCCACGGCCCTCGTTACCCGGCAGCACGCCGTCGGCGACGAGGAAAGCACAGGAACGGATGTGATCCGCGATGACCCGAAGCGACCGGTTTTGCAGGTCGTCCGCTTCGACCAGGCGCGCCGCGTGGCCGATCAGATCCCGAAACAGGTCGGTGTCGTAGTTGTCGTGCACACCCTGGAGCACCGCGGCGAGCCGCTCGAGCCCCATTCCGGTGTCCACCGACGGTTTTGGCAGAGCGGTCAGCGTACCATCGGCGGACCGATCGTACTGCATGAACACCAGGTTCCAGATCTCTATGTAGCGGTCGCCATCCTCTTGCGGCGATCCAGGTGGCCCGCCGAAGATCTCCGGACCGTGGTCGTAGAAAATTTCCGAGCAGGGGCCACAGGGACCGGTATCGCCCATACTCCAGAAGTTGTCCTTGGCTCCGATCCGGGCAAAGCGATCAGCGGGTACGCCAATATCATCCAGCCAGATACGGGCCGCCTCGTCGTCCTCCTCGAACACCGTGATCCACAGCCGCTCGGGCGGTAATTTCGCGGTGTGGGTCAGAAACTCCCAGGCGTAGTGGATCGCTTCCTGTTTGAAATAGTCCCCGAAACTGAAGTTACCCAGCATCTCGAAGAAGGTGTGGTGCCGCGCGGTGTAGCCGACATTCTCCAGGTCGTTGTGCTTGCCCCCGGCCCGCACGCAGCGCTGTGACGAGGCGGCGCGGCGCCGGGACCGCTGCTCGCGCCCCAGGAACACCTCCTTGAACTGCACCATGCCGGCGTTGGTGAACAGCAGCGTCGGATCGTTGCCGGGCACCAGCGGACTACTCGCCACCACCTCATGCCCATGGGCGGCGAAGTAATCCAGAAAACCGCTGCGTATTTCGTTGCTCGACAGCACCGTCACTCGTCCCTGCTCTGATTCAGCGCCGCGGCCATCTGCTCCGCGGTGAAACCGCGGTACGCCAAATAGCGCTGCTGGCGCGCCCTTTCCGTGGCATTTTGCACCGGTTCGACGCCAAACCGCTTGGCGCGAACCTCGGCGCAGCGCTGTACCCAATCCGCTTCCTGGAGAACGGCGCTCAACACCGCCCGATCGATACCGCGTTCCTGAAGCTCCAGCCGGATACGCACAGGCCCGAACCCGCTTGCCCTGCGGCTGCGGACATATTCGGCGGCGAACCGCTCATCGGATTGCAGCCGCTGGCGCTGCAGTGACTCGAGGGCCTGCGCGATCTCTTCCTGGTCATGCCCCCGGGCGGCGAGCTTGCGCGTCAACTCCCGGGCGGAATGCTCCCGCCGGGCGAGGAGTTTGATCGCTTGCAGTTCGGCCCGCGGCGCCCCCATGCAATCCCCGGTAACCCGTGTGCGCGTCAGACCGCCGCATCCGCGGCGACATCAGCGACCGGTTCACCCCCCCGGCGGCGCGCCGGCAACGCCTTGGCGCGCACCTGGGCTTCGATATCGGCCGCGATCTCGGGATGTTCGATCAGGTGCTGCCGCACATTGTCTTTTCCCTGACCGATGCGATCACCCTGGTAACTGTACCAGGCACCGGATTTCTCCACGATGCCATGCTGCACTCCCAGGTCGATGATTTCTCCTTCCCGGGACACACCCACGCCATAGAGGATGTCGAACTCGGCGTTACGAAACGGCGGCGCCACCGTGTTGTTGACCACCGTCACCCGGGTCTCGTTACCCACAACCTCGTCGCCCTTCTTGATGGCGCCGATGCGGCGGATATCCAGCCGGACCGACGAATAGAACTTCAGCGCGTTACCGCCCGTGGTGGTCTCCGGACTGCCGAACATGACCCCGATCTTCATCCGAATCTGGTTGATGAAGATCACCATGGTGTTGGAGCGACTGATGGAACCGGTCAGCTTGCGCAGCGCCTGGGACATCAGGCGTGCCTGCAAGCCGACGTGACTGTCGCCCATCTCTCCTTCGATTTCTGCCCGGGGGGTGAGCGCCGCCACCGAGTCCACCACCACGACGTCCACCGCGGAGGATTTCACCAGCATGTCGGTAATTTCCAGGGCCTGCTCCCCGGTATCAGGCTGGGACACCAGCAGGTCGTCCAGGTTGACCCCCAGCTTCTCGGCATACTCCGGGTCCAGGGCGTGCTCGGCATCGACAAACGCAGCGGTACCCCCACTCTTCTGCGCCTCGGCGACCACCTGCAGGGCAAGGGTCGTCTTGCCGGAGGATTCCGGACCATAGATCTCGACGATGCGTCCTTTCGGCAACCCGCCGATACCCAGGGCAATGTCCAGATTCAGGGAACCGGTAGAGATCGCCTCGATGTCGCGCCGCATCGTCTCGTCGCCCAGGCGCATGACGGAACCCTTGCCGAACTGCCGCTCGATCTGCCCCAGCGCCGCTTGCAGTGCTTTCTGTCTGTTCTCATCCATTCGCGATTCTCCCGTAACTCTTTGGCAGCATCTGGTAGCGGCCGGGTGGGGCTGGCGGGAAATTATTTCACAACGCCGCCAGAACTTGCCGGCGCGGCGCGGCGTTGGCTTGAAAAAAACGGCCCCGGCTATCCGCTCGGGGACCCGCCATTACACAGAAAACCTAGCCACCCGGCACGTCGGCGGGCATCCTGAGGATCACGAGGCGGGAGTCACCGCTGCGGCCGTCGCCTCGGGTTCGAGCCAGTCCGGCCAGCCGGCGGCGCGGTTCGCCTCACGAGCCAGCCGCTGCTCGGCGGGTGTCGCAAACCGGCGGTCCCACTCCTGTAGACGGGGCTGCACGAACCGTGTCCAAAGCGGCGGAATCAGTGCCAGGACCGCGCAGACGAACACGCTCGGCATCTGCGGTGCGTCCGGATAAGGCTTGAGTTGATCGAAGCGCAGATCGCCGTTCTTGTGGTGGTCGATATGCGTTGTAATCTCGTAGCCCATGATCCGGTCGATGCGGGACAGGTGGTTCCAGGTGTGCTGTTGACCCATCGCCGCGCCCGGTTCCCGCACCAGACCGTAATGCTGCAGAAAGTTGAGCGCCTCCAGCAGAAACTTGCTGGCGACCATGGACGCTGCCGCGATGCCGGCGGCGAGCCAACCTCCGGCCACACCGACAGCTGCTGGAATCGCCAGCACCAGCAGCAACTGCCAGAGTATCGCGCTGCGCCAGGACCAGATGCTGTATTCCCGAACCGCCAGACGCCGCTTCTCCGCGTGCCAGGCGTCCAGATAGGACCCTTTGGTAGCGCGCCACATAAAGGCGTACGTGTTCTCGCCGCGGCGCGCGGTATCGGAATCTTCCGCCGTGTCGAAGTGGATGTGGTGCGTGCCGATATGAGCGATATCGCGATTGGCGTCGGCGAAAAAAGCTGAGCCGAACTTGGCACAGGCTCGGGAAAAGGCGTCGTGGCGATGCATCAACTCGTGGACTACCGGCACTGTCGGCACGATGTTCAGCCACACCATCGACAGCCACCCACCGATCAAAGCCAGCACAGTCGCCGCCCCCGGGCCGGCACCAAGACCAGCCTGCATCCGCCAGGCAAAAGCACCATACAGCGCGATCATCAGGACGATATGGAGGTACAACGGCAGGTCAGCCAACACCGGGTGGGCGATC
>JAYZWP010000217.1:0-3400 GCA_036142245.1 Pseudomonadota bacterium
TCTTCCCGTCTCGGCGCGAACACACTGATTAGAACCACCTCGTCGCTGAGAAACTCGCCGAAGTGCTCCTTGAAACCGGGAATCATGATGGTGTCGCCCGGACCGAGAGTGATGTCCTCCCCATCGATGGTGATCTTGCAGGAGCCCTTCAACATGATGGTGACTTCTTCTTCATGGTAGTTGTAGGCGGTCGGGATCTCGTCGGCCGAGCGCATCTTGTAAAGCCCCACCGACAACCCCTGCCCGTGCAGGTGCTTGAACTGAAACTTGCCGGGAATGACCTCCTGCAGCCGCTCATCGTCGATACGTAACACCTTCACTTCATCAGTCACTGTCAGCCCTTCCCTTTTTGCGATCGGTCGATCCCGCCCCGACTTCACTTCCATTCGATATCCACCACCTGCAGGGTGGTATCACCCACGTTCTCCAGCTGATGGCGCACCCGGTCTTCGTGCCAGAACATTTGCCCCACGGACAGCTCCGCTAAACCGACGGTCCCATCCGGCAGCGTGGTGCGCAACACACCAGCACGGGTGATGACCGCGAATCCCTTCCTGGGATGGTAATGCATGCCTGTCTGCGCGCCCGGCGCGAAGGTCACCCGATAGATCTCCAGCCGATCATCCTGTTCCTGTAACTCGTGCAACGGTACCCGGGCGAGAGAACCGTCCGGTGCGTCGATTCCTGTCAGGTCCACCACCTGAACCACGACAAACCCGACCTCCCGGGTACCGATGTTCGTCATCAGACGTGAGGCATCGCCGGGCATGTAGTGGTAACTGCCCGCGACCACGTCATCGGTCGCGGTATGTTCCCCGTCGGCCAGAGCGACGGTGCCCTGGTCGAGGAACACCGCGACGACTCCCTTGCCCGTCGAGGTGAGACGAGATGCGTCCCCCGGCCGTAACCGCTGATGCCGCGCGTCCACATACTGGTTGCTGATGCCGCCCGCCGGGATCACATCGTCCCCACCACCCGCCGCATCGTCGGTGAGCGTGCTACCAGTCGTCATCTGTATCGAAGTCACCCACAGGCAGATCGCCAAGGTCGTCGTCTTCGTCGAGATAGTCATCCTCATCCGGCAGGCCCTCCTCCTCCTCGGGTTCCGACGACTCGATCTGCTCCAGCAGATGGATTGAAACTTCAACGAAATCGGTGTCGGTGATGATGCCCACCAACTCGTCACCGCTCAGTACCGGCAGGCAGCCGTGGCGATGGTTGCGCATCAGCAGTGCCGCCTCGCGCAGACTCGCCGCCGGCTCGACCAGATCCAGTTCAGTCGTCATCACCTCTTCCAGTACGATGTGGGAATCGTGCCGGGCACGCTCCTGTTCATCATCGTCGAGCACCGAACTGCTCGCCTCCAGGACATCCCGGTGGGTCACCAGGCCGACCAGATCACCACCCTCATCCACCACGGGAATATGACGCACATCGAACTCGGCCATCAGGCGACGGGCATCGGCGAGAGAGGCGGACATTTCCAGAGTGTGCGGATGCCGGGTCATGATGTCTTCGACACAGATCATGGTCACCACCTCCTTAAAGGCGTTGCAATCTTGAGTATCCGCGTCTGCGTTGTGACCCGTCGTATCCCGCCCGGACAATCCCGCCGGGAAGAGCGCCAGGCGATCTTCTCATCCCATCCAGTCCTGTCCGAAACGTGCAGCTCCGACACAAACGCCGGACAGACTGCTCCACCCGTACGCCAGATCACGACCCAATCCGCGCGTTGTTAACGGTACACCCATTCCTGCTGAATGTGGATAGACCGTAATCAATCCCCCCAGGAGTAGGGTCCGGGAAATCGAGAGGCCGCGCCGCGTGGCATTCTTACGCGGTTGACGGTTAAATTACTGTCGCCCTCAGCACATCGCGTGCCTCACCGTTCAACCGCCAGAACTACCGATGACCCGGCGGTCCATCCCGAGGAGGAATTTCCATGAGCAAGTACAGTCGTAGTGAAGCCAAACAGTGGGCCCGCGCCAACATGATCAAGTCCACCAATGCGGTGCCGACGCCCTTCAGGGACGACTTCAGTCTCGATCTCGACGCCCTGGCCGAGAACGTCGACAAATGGGCGAAAACCGGACTCCATGGCTTGATGACCGGCGGCAACACGGCCGAAGGCTGGAACATGACCCCGGACGAGTGGTGGCAATACAGCGAGACGGTCGCCAAAGCGAACCAGGGCCGCATGATGCTGGTCTCGGTAATCCTGGATCCTTCGCCTTTCACAGTGGTAGAGAAGGCCAGGCGGCTGGCGGACCTGGGCTACGATCTGATCGAAGTGATCAACCCGGTGATTCAGCTACGCTCCGATGCGGACCTGTTCGGTTTCTATCAGTACATCAACGACCATAGCCCCCTGGGTGTCGTGCTCTACAACACCCCCACCGCCGGCATCACCCTTAACCACGGGTTGCTGAACCGGCTTGCGGACCTGGAGATGGTGGTGGGCATCAAGAACGGATTGCTCAACCCTGCCGACACCATCGCCCTGCGCAAGATGACCGGCGACCGCATGGTGGTGACCGAGCCGATGGAAAACGTCTACCTGTGGGACGCCATCGTGCACGGCGGGCAGTGCCTGTTCGGTACCTGCGAGCACGTCATGTTCGGGCCGAAGCGGGAAGTTCTGATCAAACAGATGGAACTGGCCAACGCCGGCAAGTTCGACGAGGCGCTGCCGCTCTACCAGGAGCTGGAGCCGCTGCGCGACTGCATGAACAACGCCTTCGTCTGGAACATCGTGCGCAAGAACCAGTACTCCCTGGCACCGATCAAATACTGGTTTGAACTGCTGGGCTACAAGATGGGCGTCTGCCGCCCGCCTCTGCCGGCCCACGCGGACGAGGAGATGAAAACCATGATCCGCGAAACATTGCTCAAGACCGGCGGCATAGACGAAGCCGCCGCCAAGGCTGCCTGACCCGCCAAACACACCGCTTCTTGGAAGCCCGCCCCGGCCCCCGCGCCGCGGCGGGCTTTTTATTCCGGATTTCGGCGCAACCAATACTCCACAGTAGCGGTTCGCACGTTCAGCCGACGAGCCGCTGGTCAGGCACACAGACTCCGGGCACCTGCGCAATCCCTGCTGTACCCCGGCGCAGTCTGGTCATCATGGGCGGCGGCCGGGTAACGGATGTATGGAACTTCAGCTGGGGGCATCCGAAGTCGTCTGCTGACCCAGCAAATCCGCGGTCCTATGTCACCACGTCACACCGCTGCCGGTGATCCTGATCGCCCCGCCGGCTCTGGTCATTTACAGCGCGAAGATTGGTGGCTCCGTTTGCGATGATGCGCATCATCCTTGGTACGCCTCGGCGCGGCCACGTGGCGCAGCGGATCTCGGCGAATCGGACCCGCGATTAGGCGCCAACTCGACGCATGGCGAGGC
>JAYZWP010000218.1:0-3258 GCA_036142245.1 Pseudomonadota bacterium
GAAACGAACTGGAAGATGTGGATCGAGAACTCAGTCGACGCGTATCACGTGCCGACGGTACATGCCTCGAATATCTACATGTCGAGCATGACGGACAATAAAGACTTGCGAAAAAAGACCGGCAACAAAGGGGTGTTCAGCGTCATCAACAGCCGCGATCTGGGTGACGGCCACTCGGAACTGGACATGCGTCCGCAGCGGCGCATCACCGGTATGACCTATACCGGCGAGTGGTCGCAGGGTATTCCGGAAGCCGCCCAGCAGAAGTATCTGGGGGACATGGAAGCCTTTCACGGCAAGGAGAAGGCGCAGCAGGTCCTGGTGGACGGTCCGGCCCACGGTGTGCTGTTTCCGAACCTGTTCCTGATCCTGCAGGAACTGCGCTGGTGTGTGCCGGTGAGCGTCAACGAAACCTATCTGTACTACTGCCCGGCGCTGCTGAAGGGCGCACCGGATGAGATCAACACGTTACGCCTGCGCCGCGACGAGGGTGGTTACGGTCCGGCCGGTTTTCAGCTTGCGGACGACATCGAGGTGTGGGCGCGCAATTACCGCGGTCTGCAGGCGCGCGGCAACGAGTGGGTGATCATGAACCGCGGGTTGCACGCTGACCCGGTCATCGACGAAGAGGGTGTACGGGCGCAGGACTCTTTGAGCGAGATCACGATGCGCTCGCAGTGGCGCCACTACCGCGAACTGATGTTGGCGGATTGATTGACCGGCATCGCCAACAAGAACCCGGAGAGCAGCAATGGCCTATTCGAGAGACGCGGTGGAGAATTTCCTCTACCGTGAGGCACGTTTGGCGGATGACTGGGAACTGGACGAGTGGCTTTCTTTGTGGGACGACAAAGAGGCCATCTACTGGATTCCCTGCAATAAGGACGATGTGGATCCCGAGCGGGAGCTGTCCATCATCTACGACAATCGCGAGCGCCTCGGACTGCGGGTTCAGCGCGTGGGAACCGGTATGGCCTGGACCCAGGAACCGCGCTCCAAGCTGCGCCGGCTGGTCAGCAACATCGAAATCGAGGAACGCGGCGATGGCCTGCTGCGCACGCTTTCCAACTTCCATCTCACCGAACTGCGGGTCAACTCCCCGCAGATCACCTACTGGATCGGGCGCAACGAACATCATCTGCGACCGGACGGCGACGGCTTGCGCATCAAGCTCAAGAAGGTGATGTTGATCAATAACGATGAGGAGATGACCCAGCTGTCCTGTTTCATCTGAGCCACACAATCGGGTGTCTGACATGGACGTCGCCACGACCGGTATACCTGCCGATATTCTCGCCACCCCCGTCGCTCTGCCGCGCGGTGGCGTTGTCCCCAACCGTCTGTTCAAATCCGCTACGACCGAAGGGCTTGCCGATACCCGGGACAACGCGACCGACGCGCTGTGCCGGCTCTACGAACGCTGGTCCGCCGGCGGCGCCGGGCTGCTGTTCAGCGGCAATGTGATGATCGACCGGGCACACCTGGAACGGGCAGGGAACGTGGTGCTGGACGAGGCGACCGATCGCGCCGCCTTGAAACGGTGGGCGGACTCCGGCAAGCGTCACGGCAGCCGGTTTTGGATGCAGATAAGCCACCCCGGCCGGCAGTGCCCCAAAACCGTCAATCCCAATCCGGTCTCCGCCTCCGACGTGCAATTGCACCTCGGCGGGGGGTTCGGGAAACCGCGCCCGCTGACCGCACAGGAGGTGCGCGCGGTCATCAGTGGTTTTGCCCGTGCCGCCGCCATGCACGGGAGGCCGGTTTCGACGGTGCCCAGCTTCACGGCGCGCACGGCTATCTCGTCAGTCAGTTCCTCTCCCCGGTGACGAACCACAGGACCGATGAGTGGGGCGGCAGCCTGGAGAACCGTGCCAGGCTGCTGCTGGAGTCGCTGCGCGCGATGCGCACGGCCGTCGGGGAGGACTACCCGCTGTCGGTGAAGCTCAACTCGGCCGATTTCCGCAAGGGCGGATTCAGCCTCGACGACTGTATTCAGGTGGTGCGCTGGCTCAACGAACTGGACCTCGACCTGTTGGAGATTTCCGGCGGCAGCTACGAACAGCCGCGCCTGATGGGCGCGGTGGGAGACAGGAAGACGTATGAACCGCCGCGGGTGGCAAGCCACCGCGAGCGGGAGGCGTTTTTTCTCGAGTACGCCGAGGCGATTCGACCGGTATCGCAGATGCCGCTGGCCATGACCGGTGGATTTCGCCGGCGCGACACCATGGTGGAGGCGGTCGGTTCAGGAGACGTGGACCTGGTCGGAATGGCGCGGCCGTTCTGCGCTGACCCCGATCTGCCTCGCAAGCTCATGGCCGGGGAGCTGACCGAAGCCCCCCGTTATCAGGAAACCATCCGCCTTGGTCCCGGGCTGCTCGGACCGCAAAGCCCGCTGCAGATGGCGCGGGCGATGAATATGTTCGGCCAGATGGGGTGGTGCTACGATCAGATCGTGCGTATGGGGCAGGGGAAAGAGATCGATTTTTCCCTGGGCGCATGGCGCGCGCTGGTGCGTTATCTGCGAACCGACGCCCGCAGCGCCAAGGCGCGGGCTTATCGCCCGGGGTAGCGCCTGCCCCGGACCGGTTGCGATCTATCGTCAAAGGCGCGCTGATATAGCGCGCTGATATAGTCCGGCTGCTTTGAATGGTCGTTCAGGTGTGGCAGTCGCGGGCTGAGCGGAGCGGGGTGGTCAACATGGTTGATGTTTCGGGTCTGATCGATTTTGAGACCGGCGCGCAGAGCAAGCGGATTTTCTGGGACCAGGATATTTACGAACAGGAACTCGAACGTGTGTTCGGGCGAGCCTGGCTGTTCCTGACCCATGAGTCGGCGGTTCCGCAATCCGGTGACTTTTTCTCCACCTACATGGGAGAGGATGCGGTCATCGTGGTTCGGCAGGATGACGGCGGCATCGGGGCCTTCCTGAACTATTGTCAGCATCGCGGCAATCAGCTGTGTTATGCCGACAGCGGCAACGTCAGCGCGTTCAGCTGCAATTACCACGGTTGGGCCTATGGCCGGAACGGCGATCTGGTCGGCGTGCCGCTGGAGCAGGAGGTCTATTTCAACGAGCTGAACAAACAGGAGTTCGGCCTGCGGCGCGTTGCCCGTGTCGAGAGTTACAAAGGACTGGTGTTCGGTTGTTTCGACGCGGATGCCCCGTCGCTGGCGGATTATCTTGGCGATATGGGCTGGTACATGGACAGCTTCCTGGAAGGCTCCGGGGGGGCGACCATCGTCGGCCCGCCCATGAAA
>JAYZWP010000219.1:0-3416 GCA_036142245.1 Pseudomonadota bacterium
TCGGCGGCATGAAGCCCGGCAGCGTGATCGTCGACATGGCCGCGGCGGCGGGCGGCAACTGTCCCCTGACACGACCCGATGAGGTGATCACCACCCCGAACGGCGTCATCCTGGTGGGTTATACCAATTTGCCGTCCCTGGTCGCCGCGCACGCGAGCCGGTTTTACGCCAACAATCTGAAGAATCTGCTGGAGCTCCTGATCCCGCCACCCAGCGACGGCGCAGCGCCTCGGCTCCTGTTCGATCTGCAGGACGAGATCATCGCGGCGTCTCTGGTGGTCCACGATGGCAAGGTGCGCTGGTCTCCTCCTGGCGGCGCCTGATCGTTCGGCGGTCGTGATCCAGGACTAAGGCGATGCCAACGCAAGACGACTCTCCCAAAGGAATCTAGCCGTGTCTCTCCTGTTGTTCTCAATCTACATCTTCGTCCTGGCCTGCTTCGTCGGCTACCAGGTCATCTGGGGCGTGACCCCCGCCCTGCATACGCCCCTCATGGCGCTGACGAATGCCATCAGCGGCATCATCATCGTCGGGGCAGTGCTGGTGACCGGGGCGCAAGAGGCCGATACCCTCACCCGTTGGGTGGGTTTTGTCGCGGTCACTCTTGCATCGGTCAACATCTTCGGCGGGTTTCTCGTTACCCAGCGGATGCTGGGCATGTACAAGAAGAAAAGCGGATGAGTGCCAATTTCCTGGGCAGCGTTTATCTGGTTGCCGCCATCCTGTTCATTCTCGGACTGCGCGGGCTCGCGCATCCCCGCACTGCCCGGGCCGGGAACTACTACGCCATGGCCGGTATGGCGTTGGCATTGGGAACGACCCTGCTCTCGGCGGAAGTGCATTTCTATGGCCTGGTGATCACCGGGATCATCCTGGGCGGCGGCATCGGCGCCGGCGTGGCGCGGCGCGTGCAGATGACCGCCATGCCGCAACTGGTCGCTGCGCTGCACAGCTTTGTGGGACTCGCCGCGGTGCTGGTGGCTTTCGGTACCTTTCGCAACCACGCCCTCGCGGGCCATCTCGACAGCCTGTTGATGGCTGAAATCGCGATCGGCAGTTTTATCGGCGCCATCACCTTCACCGGTTCGGTCATCGCTTTCGGCAAGTTGCAGGGCGTGATCGGTTCCGCGCCGTTGCAATTCGCCGGCCAGCACTGGCTGAATCTGGTGCTGGCGCTCGCCATGCTCGCGCTCGGCGTGCATTTTTTCACCAGCGGGAGCCTTGTTTCTTTCGGCGGGATGACCGCGATCGCATTCCTGCTCGGCGTGCTGCTGATCGTGCCCATCGGCGGGGCGGACATGCCGGTGGTGGTCTCGATGCTGAACTCCTACTCCGGTTGGGCGGCATCCGCCACCGGTTTTACGCTGGGTAACGAGTTGCTGATCATCACCGGTGCGCTGGTCGGCGCCTCGGGCGCGATCCTTTCCTACATCATGTGCCGGGCGATGAACCGGTCCATCATCAACGTCATCTTTGGCGGTTTTGGCAGCGACGAGTCCGCCGAGGCGCAGCAGGTTCCGGAAGGAATGACGGTGAAATCCGCGGCGCCCGAGGACGCGGCTTTCATGCTGGAGAACGCCGGCCGGGTGATCGTCGTGCCGGGCTACGGTATGGCCGTGGCCCAGGCCCAGCACGCGGTGGCGGAGCTTTATTCCCTGCTCGACGCGGCCGGGGTCGAGGTGAAGTTCGCGATCCACCCGGTGGCCGGGCGCATGCCGGGTCACATGAATGTCCTGCTGGTCGAGGCGGACATCCCGTACGACGTGGTGTTCGAGATGGAAGAGATCAATCCGGAATTCCCCACCACCGACGTGGTGCTGGTGATCGGCGCCAATGACGTGACCAACCCGGCGGCGCGGACCGACAAGGCGAGCCCCATCTACGGCATGCCGATTCTGGATGTCGATCGGGCGCATCAGGTGTTCTTCGTCAAGCGCAGCCTGAAACCCGGCTATGCCGGCGTCGACAACCTGCTGTTCTATCAGGACAATTGTTCCCTGGTATTTGGCGACGCCAAGAAGGTGTGCGAACAACTGGTCCAGGCCCTGTCGTAGTGGCAGGCCCGCCGGGCCGGCGGAGGATGGCGCTATGGGTATGCTGGTCGATGGACAGTGGCGGGACGAGGGGTACGACACGGAGAAATCCGGGGGGCGGTTCGAACGTTCCGATGCGGTATTTCGGCAGTGGGTCACGATGGACGGCGCCAGCGGCTTCAAAGCTGAGCCCGGCCGATACCATCTGTATATCGCTTACGTCTGTCCCTGGGCGCACCGGACCCTCATTTGGCGCGCGCTGAAGGGACTTGAGGACCTCATCTCGGTTTCGGTGACCGCCGTTGGCATGGGTCAGCAGGGCTGGCACTTCGACCGCTCCCAGGGCTCGAGCGGGGATTCAATTCTCGGTGCGGAGTACCTGCACCAGATCTACACCGCTGCCAGCCCGGATTACACCGGGCGGGTGACGGTACCGACCTTGTGGGACCGCGAGCGGCGCACCATCGTCAGCAACGAGTCGGCGGACATCGTGCGCATGTTCAACACGGCGTTCAACGCTTGCGGCGCCAACGACCTGGACCTTTATCCCGAATCGTTGCGTGCGCAGATAGACGCCGTCAATGAACGCGTCTACCGCACGGTGAACAATGGTGTCTACCGTTGCGGTTTCGCCACGTCCCAGCAGGCCTATGACGAGGCGTTCGACGAACTGTTCGCCTCCCTGGATTGGCTGGAACAGCGTCTTGCCGGGCAACGCTATCTGGTCGGGGGGCAACTGACCGAAGCGGATTGGCGGCTGTTTCCCACCCTGATGCGCTTCGACCTCGCCTACCACGGCAACTTCAAGTGCAACGCCCGCATGCTGAAGGACTACCCGAACCTCTGGGCCTACGCCCGGGAGCTGTACCAGTACCCGGGAATTGCCGACACGGTCAACATCGACCACATCAAGCGAGGCTACTACTCCATCGAGAGGGTCAATCCCGCAGGAATCGTGCCCAAGGGGCCGGTGATCGATTTCACGGCGAGTCACGACCGCGCCCGTCTGCCCGCAGCGGCGTGACGTCTCGTGCGCGCCTGGCTGGCGGTGGCGCTGCGCCGCAGTGTCGTGCGCCGCGCCGCGAAGACCGCGCTGCTGATCGGCACCATTCTCATTGCCATCAATCACGGCGACGCGCTGCTGCGGGGGGAGATCGATCCGGTGCGGGGCTTGAAGATGTTGCTGACCGTAGCGGTGCCCTATCTGGTGTCAACCGCGGCGAGTGTGGCCGCGATTCGTGACCTCACCGGGCGCTGATCCCGCGGCCCGGTCGGGCCTGCGACGCTGTTCCTGGGCACGGGCGGGGACGGCCCTCGATATCGCGTATCACGACAGCGAGTGGGGGGTGCCGGTTCGCGACGACCGGGTGTTGTTCGAGTTTC
>JAYZWP010000220.1:0-4246 GCA_036142245.1 Pseudomonadota bacterium
GGCGCAGGCCTTCGCATCGGTGGAGTACATCATGCGGGACGTCAGCTGGGGGTGGCTCATCCGCTACATGCACTCCACCGGGGCGTCACTGTTTTTCGTGGTGATTTATCTCCACATGTTTCGAGGCATTCTTTACGGGTCCTACAAGAATCCACGTGAACTGGTTTGGCTGTTCGGCATGCTGGTATACCTGCTGCTGATGGCGGAAGCCTTCATGGGGTATCTGCTGCCGTGGGGGCAGATGTCCTACTGGGGAGCGCAAGTGATCATCTCGCTGTTCGGCGCCATTCCGTTTGGTATCGGCGATGCGCTGACGCTCTGGATCCGGGGAGATTACGCCGTCGGCGATCCGACCTTGAATCGCTTTTTCGCATTGCACGTGGTGGCAATCCCGATCCTGCTGATCGGGCTGGTGTTCTTTCACATCATCGCGCTTCACGAGGTAGGCTCGAACAACCCCGATGGGATCGAGATCAAGCAGCACAAGGGACCCGACGGCAAGCCGCTGGACGGTATCCCCTTTCACCCTTATTACACGGTGAAGGACCTGTTCGGCGTGGGTGTGTTTCTGCTGATTTTCTTCGGTATCGTTTTTTTCGCGCCGGAGATGGCCAACCGGTTCCTGGAACGCGACAATTTCATCGCGGCCAATCCCATGGTCACACCGGAGCACATTGCGCCCCTGTGGTACTTCGCTCCTTTCTACGCGATCCTGCGAGCGATTCCCGACAAGTTGCTCGGAGTGGTGGGAATGGGGGCGGCTATCGGCCTGTTCTTCCTGCTCCCCTGGTTGGATCGCTGCAAGGTCAAGTCGATCCGCTACCGGGGGCCCTTGTGCAAGATCGCCATCGTGTCTTTCGCGATCGCTTTCGTGGGACTGGGGATACTGGGCAGTATCCCGGTCTCGGACATGCGAACCCTGCTCGCACGCATCTTATCGGCAGTTTATTTCGCTTTCTTTCTGCTCATGCCGATCTATACCAGCATCGACAAGACCAAACCGGTTCCGGACAGGGTGACTCACTAATGAAACGGCTGCTCCTTGTATGTCTCGCGGCATGGTCTTCCCTTGCGATTGGCGCGGGCGGGGGTGGTCATGGCGCGGCGCCGGAAGTTGAAATCGATCTGTCGAACCGCGCTTCACTGCAGCGCGGTGCGGCAACCTTCTTCAATTACTGCGCAAGTTGTCACAGCCTCCAATTCATGCGGTATGGGAGGATTGGCGAGGATCTCGGGCTGACGGAGGCACAGATCAAAGCAAGTTTTCTTCCGCCGGATGCCAAGGTTGGGGACCAGATGTCCGTCGCGATGACTCAGCAGGACGGTGCCGACTGGTTCGGTGTCGCTCCGCCGGACCTGTCGCTGACGGCCCGCGCGCGGGGGGAGAGTTGGCTCTACGGATACTTGAAAGGGTTTTATGTCGACCCCGCCCGCCCTTGGGGGGTCAACAACACGCAATTCCCGGATGTGTCCATGCCCCACGTACTGGCTCACCTGCAAGGCATGCAGCGGATGAATTCACACGGCGAGTTGCACCTCGAGGCGCCGGGAGATCTGGATGAAGCCCAGTACGACCGTCTGGTGCGTGATCTGGTAGCCTTCCTCGTTTACGTGGGCGAGCCGGCTAAGCTGCAGCGTTACTCGTTGGGCGCGAAGGTGATGCTGTTCCTGCTCGCGTTTACCGTGGCGGCCTGGTTCTTGAAAAAGGAATACTGGAAAGATGTTCATTGACTGTTCGAGAACCCGCGACGCCGCAGGCGTGCCGGTGGCGCCCTTTGCCCGCGAGGTTCTACTCCGGGTTTCATAGCCCCGGGTAATCAAGCGCCGTGGAACCGGGTCTCCCAACCAATCGCAATCAGGTGATGACCCTGTACTGCCGCGAGCGCTGCGCCTACAGCCATCGCGCGCGGCTGGTGTTGGCGGAAAAAGATATCAGCGTCGATGTCGACATCGTCTATTCGGAGCAGCCGCCGGAGGAAATTTCCGAACTCAATCCGGATGGCGCGCTCCCGGTACTGCTGGACAGGGACGTGGTGCTGTATCGCTCCTTCATCATCATGGAGTACCTGGACGAGCGGTTTCCCCATCCACCACTGATGCCGATCGATCCGGTGGGTCGGGCCCAAGCTCGCTTGCTGCTGGACCGTATTGATGTGGACTGGTATCGAGCCGTTGCCGCTTTGGATGGTCGGCCGGCGAAACGGGCGGCGGATCAGCTGCGTAAAACCCTGGTGGACCGGATTACCGCCCTGGTGCCCCTGTTTCACAGCGAGTTTCTGGTCGGAGAGTCGTTTTCCCTGGTGGACTGTACCGCGCTTCCGGTGCTCTGGCGGCTGCCTGAGTACGGAGTAACGCTTCCCAAGGCGGCCAGACCGGTTTTGGACTATGCGAAGCGGATGTTCGTTCGCCCCGGGTTTCGCGCCAGCCTGAGTGAGACGGAAAGTGAAATGCGCCGGGGGTGAGTCGGGGTGACGTGGTGATCCAGCCCTCCGCTGCGGCCGGGATGGCGCGATGAGTGATGAGGTTGCATCGGTCCGACCCTATCTGCTGCGCGGTTTCTTCGAGTGGGTAGTGGATAACGACCTGACCCCCTACATCATCGTCGACGCGACCCAGGAAGGTATCCAGGTGCCACCAGGCGCGGTCGTCGAAGGGAAGGTGGTGCTCAATATCAGTCCCACCGCGACGCGCAGTCTGGAACTCGGCAACCAGTTCGTCGAATTCGGAGCGCGCTTCAACGGCGTGCATCACGACCTCCAGGTGCCGGTCGCTGCCGTGCTGGCGATCTATGCCAAGGAAAACGGCAAGGGCATCACCTTCTCGGAGATGGACGACGAACCCCCGCCCGCGGGGGGAGGCGGTGACGGTCCCGATAAAGACAAAAGCCGCCCGGCGCTGCGCCTGGTCAAGTCCTAGGAAAGCTCTAAAAAAGCCTTCCACAGCGCATTTCAGTTCGCCGCAGCGCGGAAGCCGTCGGCGCTGCGGCCCCTTCGGCCAGTGATTTTCTCATTTGTCATGCCAGGGCATCCTGACCCGGACTGGAAGCGCTGAATGAACCGGAGCGTCGCTACCATGCCGCGGTCCCTTGCAGAGTTTCTTGGCAGCGTTTCCTGAATGTGACTCAGTCGACGGTAGCACGGATACGCTCCACCAAGCGGGTGGTCGAGCGGTCGGGGGTAAGCGGCAGCGAGCGCACCGTCCCGCCGCGCCCGGTAACCCAGTCGGCCCCGACGATGGCGTCGGGCTTCCAGTCTCCGCCTTTCACCAGGATGTCCGGTGCTACCCGCTCGATCAAGCGCCGTGGCGTCGGTTCATCGAAGGGCACCACCAAATCCACGCACGCCAATGAGGCCAGAACTTCCGAGCGATCCTCCAGGGAATTGAACGGGCGCCCAGCGCCTTTGCCCAGGCCGGAGACGGACCGGTCAGTATTAACGCCCACGACCAACGCTGCCCCCAGCCGCCGCGCCTGTTCGAGGTACCTGACGTGGCCTACGTGAAGAATGTCGAAACAGCCGTTGGTGAAAACCAGGGGTCTGGGCAGCGAAGCCAGTGCTTCGTCCAGGTCCGGCTCCTTCACTATCACCTTGTCCCTGACTGTTCTGTTTGACCCAGTCATTCGTCGGCCAGATCGAACAGGCGCACGACCCTTTGAACCCCGGCCGTGGTGCGGGCCACCTGGGTCGCTGCCTCCGCCTCCTGGCGGGAAACGATGCCCATCAGGTACACGGTGCCGTTTTCCGTCACCACCTTGATCCTCAGCGGATTGACACCCTCCGTTGAAAGAAAACGGGACTTCACCTTGGTCGTGACATAGGAATCGGACCAACGGCTGGGTATGGCACTCGGGGCGGCGAGATTCAATTCGTTATGGACTTTCCGCACATTGGGTATGGTTCGAACCAGTTCCGCCACCCGTTCGCGGGCCTGGGCGTCGTTCGCTTCGCCGCTGATCAATACGACCCGGTCATAGCTGGTGAAACTGGCATGTACCTTGGATGCGGTATCCGGTTCGCGCCGCAGCGCCGCGTAGGCTTTCAACTCAATCGCCTGATCCTCAATGAAGCTTCCGGTGGTGCGCGGGTCCTGAGCGACCAGAGCCGCCCCCCCCACGGTGCCGCCCACGACAGTTGCGGCGCAGCCGTGCAGAGCACAAACCGATAACAGAACGATCATCCTTAAGCTGCATTTCACGCTTCAATTCCCAGAAGTTGCCGGTCGATCAGATCACAAAGGCAGTGAATCA
>JAYZWP010000221.1:0-8121 GCA_036142245.1 Pseudomonadota bacterium
GGGGTTGCAGGTTCGGATTGGCGACGAAGCGGTTGATGACGTTGGTCCCCGGTCCGAGGGGAATCACGAAGTGGTTGCCGGTCAGGTACAGTTCGTCGAAGGTGGGTGCCCGGAAAGCCTCGGCGTAGCTGGCGAACAGCATGCTCCCTTCGGTTGGCAGATAACTGATACTCAAGCGGGGTGACAGTTCGTCGTCACCGTTATCGCCACCCAGATCGCTTTCGGTTTCATAGTCGTCGTAGCGCACACCCGGGATTACCAGGAAATGGCCGGGCAGGGTTCGGCTCGGGTCACTGAACTCCAGTTCCGCCTGCAGGAACAGGCCGTAGAAGTCGCTTTCCGCATCCGGCACCCCGTCGCGTTCTCCCGCACCGGCGGCGCCGTTCTGTTCATCCCGATAGGCTTCGCCGCCATAGGTCAGCAGGGCGTTGAAGGTGTCGGTGGACAGCAGCCGGGCACGGGCGTCGAGTCGCAGTCCCGTCGTGTCCACGTCCCGCCGCAACAACTCACCCAGGGGGCCGTTGCCCAGATCGTCCAGGCGCCGCTCGTCGGCTTCGGACTCGGTGTGGTAGACCGTCAAATCAAGGTCGGGAAACCGGCTCTGCGGGTTGACGTACTCGTATGTTGCTCTCCAGGTGCCGGAGCGAATCTGTTTGTCCGCCCGCGCGTCATCACCCAGCCCCTGGCCGTTGTTCGGTTCCCGGGCGTCGTTGGAGAAACCGGTGAAAGCGGTTTCGAGGCTCTGGTGAGTAGACAAGGCGAAGCCTGCCTTGAGGAGCGCGGCGAGAATGTCGTCCTCGCTGGGCCGAAGTGTGCCCCCGCCGCCCAGATCGATGTCGTCCGAATCGCGCTTGGTGACGCTGGCCAGCAGGTCGACGGCCGGGCGCGGTTTTCCATAGGCGGTGATGGTGGCTGCCGAGTCGTTGTTGACGGTTTGATTGCCGGCCGCGACATCCAGCCCAATAGTCTGGTCGGGCGCCAGCAGATCCGCGGCGTTGACCGTGCGCAGTTCGATCACTCCACCGGTGCCGCCGCTACCGTACAGCGACGAGGCGGGGCCGCGCAGTACCTCCACTTGCCGCAGCAGACCGGGGTCGATAAAGAAGCGGCCGTCGTGCGCGGAACCGAAGTTCTGGCGCGCCCCGTCGAAGGTGACAATGACGTCAGGACCGGAGAAGCCGCGAATGCTGGGCACCTCGCCGGTCCGGCGCGGACCACCGGTGAATTCCACGTTCGGCACAAACTGCAACAGGTCATCCGGCGTCGAAGCCTGGCGGCGCAAGATCTCTTCGCCGCCGATGACCGAAACCATGCCCGGATACTCGAACGTTTTCACCGGGTTACGGGTGGCGGTGATGGTCACCGATAGCCGCGGTGTCGAGGCGGCGGCATACGACGCCGTGCCTTCCGGGACGTATTCGGCCAGGCTGGTTCCGGGAGTAGATGCGGTTACAACGGCGAGCACAGCGGCCCCCCAGGACAGCGGTCTGTCAGCCATGAGCAGGTTCCTCTCAACAGTGTCAGCCGGTTAGCTGAATGTCCGGGCTGGCTTTGAGAAGCGTGCTGGCTGGGACGGGTGATGGGCCGATTCGCCCTATTGCCGGTGGCGTTACAGGCTTGACGCGTGTTCCTTCAGGTAGCTGGCAACGCCTTGCGGCGAGGCGTGCATCCCGGGCGCCCCCTGCTGCCAACCGGCGGGGCAGACATCGCCGTGTTGCTCGTGGAACTGCAGGGCATCCAAGAGGCGCAGGCACTCGTCGACATTGCGACCGAGGGGTAGGTCGTTGATGGACTGGTGGCGGACGATCCCGTCGGAGTCGATCAGAAACGTGGCGCGTAGCGCCACGTCGCCGCTCAAGGCCTGGACGCCGTAGGCCTTCAGAATGCGATGCGACGGGTCGGCGACCATGGGGTAGGCCACCGGGCCGATACCGCCCCGATCCACCGGGGTGTTGCGCCAGGCCAGATGGGTGAATTCCGAGTCGATCGATACCGCGATCACCTCGGCTTTGCGCTGCGCGAATGCGGCTATCCGATGGTGCAATGCGAGTAACTCGGAAGGACAGACGAACGTAAAGTCCAGCGGGTAGAAGAACAGGATCGCATGACGGGTTTTGATCTGTGCGTGGAGATTGAACTGCGGTTCAAGCGAGCCGTCACCCAGAACGGCGGCGGCGGTGAAATCAGGCGCGGGTTGGCCAATCAGATGCATGTTGCTCTCCGGCAGATGTGGCGGCGCAGGCTGCGTCGCGAAGCTCAGTGACGGGTGGCGGGGAGACGGTCCGGGGGCGTCGTTTGCAGTTGTCGCAGATAGCGCAACTCCGTCCAGTCACCGGCCAGTTGGCGGCAGGTCCGCTGCAACGGACCGTCGGTGTCCCCGATGTCCGGGTGGGACTCCAGCAGCCGCAGGTGCTGGACGATCGGTTCGACGAGATGAATGCAGCCGGTGCGAGCGTACCGGCTCATCAGAAACAGCAGCGCGGAGTGGAGAACTGCGACGGGCGGCAGGGTGGCGCCGGTGGTTACCCGGGGCTCGGCAGACTTACCCGCGCTACGGTTCGAAAACTCGGTGTGGTTGACGCTCTCGTCGCCGGTCGATTGCTGCCGGTGGGTGGTTTTGATCGCCATGCTGTCTCCCTGTGTTGTTCATGAGGAATTGACTTGAACTTGAGGAGGCCCGGCTGGCGATCGGCTGGCATGGGTGAGGTGGACGGAGAGCCTTCCCCGGAGAGTGGAGGAGGAGAGGGAGCGGAAGACTCCCCGTCCGCGGACCGAACTGTTTTGGATGGCTGGTGCGTGAGGCTGACACCCTGAGTGCTATTTGGTGAGGATCAACTTGCCGTTGCGGGTCAGGCGCAGCAGATACGGGGTACCCTCGTGAACGATTACCGCACGGTCGGAACCACGGAACAGGCTGCGGGTGTCATGGTGCGGCGAAGAACTACGGATGGTGGAACCGGATGGCGATTCTCCTGTGGTTGCGGACGCGGTGCGTTCAGTGTCAGCGCTCATGGCGGCTCATTAGATACGAATGAGAATGATTCGCATTTAATGTCCGGATCGAGGACGTGTCAAGACGTGTGGCGAAAAAAAGTCTTTGCGAAATGCACCATCCGTCGATGCCTTTCACAATATCTTCGCCGCGCAGACGATCTGCGCGCCCCGCTCGTTAGCAGAGGCTCTCAAGGCGCCGGGGAGCTTGCGCCTCAGACGGTACGGTCCGCTAAAGCGGGTATTGCCGATCTCGTCCGGCGGGTGGAATGGCGGGGCTGCGTCCGCTTCCGATCGTGGCGCGGGAGCGCCGCTTGGCGGGGTTGTGAAGGTGGCGACGGCTACGGTGTTGCAAAAGAAAAACCCCGCCGGAAGGCGGGGTTTATGAGGTCGAACTCCTGCGGGGGAAGCGGGTCCGCTCCCCATCGGAGATCTGATATTCGAAGGCCTCTATCTAGGGATTGGGGAAATCCCGGGCGCTGGTATCGCTGGCATCCATCTGCTCGGTGGCGTTGTAGTCATTCATGAACGAGCAGGCCCGCACGATGCGGTGGGTTTCCCGGTTGAAAGTCACCCAGTTGCGGTAAGGAAAGTCACAGCGCGGCGGGACGGCGCCAACGACGTCGAATTCCCACACGGCATCGCCGAAACCATCGGCATCCCGCACACCGTCGTTGTCGGCGTCGGAGAGACTGGTCGTTGTCGGATGCTGGACGGCGATGATGAACTTTGTCGGATCGGTTGGGTTGAAAATCATCCCGGTGGCTTCGGAACCGTCGACCTGCAGACTCAGAAAGTGGTCCAGCGACTCGGCGACGCCGTCGCTGTCGGTATCCCGCGCGAACCAGACATCTCCACCTTCCGAACTGCTGTTGGGGGCATCTTCGATGATGTAAATATTGCCCAGTGAATCGATGGCGAGGTTGTCTGGCGAATTGAGACGCCCGGTAGTCGGCGCAAGATCCAGGTTCTTCGGCGTGCCGCCGGCGATGCCCATCGGAGCGCCATCTTCGCTGGCGAACGACCGAACGACCGGACCGGCATCGGTCTCTTCGATGGATATGACGCCATGCTCCGAGGTGGTCGTGACGTAAAGGATCTCGTTGCCGTTCGGCAGCATGCCGATGGCCATGTCTTCAGGACGGCCAAAAGGCGTCCCGCCGACATCATCCGCCGCGACCCGGCCGGGGCGAATGTCTTCGTCGCGGCACTCGTCTCCGGCGTCACCGGCTGCGCAGTTCAGGTCGGTGGCATCGACGTCATGTGGGTCCATGATACCTTCGAGCGGGGCGCCATTTGCGTCGGTGATCGGCTCCCAGACGGACATACCGAAGCGGGAGGCGAGCACCGTCGGAGCGTCATTACCGGAGTTGGCGTCGTTCCAATTCGCGACCGCGTCACCCAGGTATTGCCGCGCCTTCAGGACGAAGGTTTGGCCGCCGCCGGCGTAATCGCCCGGAGTTTTCAGCACCATCTTGTAGATCGAACCAGAGTTGTCTTCATCGATGAAGTAGATCACTCTGTTCAGGTGCTTCTGGCTGAAGTTGATGCCCTCGTGGGAGACGTTGGCGATGGGCAGAACCCGCCAGTCAGCGCCGGCTGAACAGTCACCTTCGGTCAGCGCGCTGGCGGTGGGATTCGCCGGAGCGGGTCCCATCGGATGACATACTTCGACCACGCGCCCCAGCCCGGACCATTCCTCGGCCATGATCACTGTCCCGTTGGGGGTGTAGCGGGCGGGATCGAAGGCACCGAAATCATTGGTCCAGTCGTCATCATTGGTTGCTCGTATGCCGTCCGGGCCGGCGCCGTTTTGATCGCCTGCGAACAGCAGATGGGCAGAGTCGTTGATGATGTCGTAACGGGTCAGACCGGCGCCTATCGGCGTTTAGTGGGGAATGAAAACGTACCGGCCTGTGGGATCGAAGGCGAGCATATCGAACATCGATGACGTCGTACCGTCCGCGATCCGCTGCACGGATTGTGTGATGTCCGCCTCGATCTCTTCCATGCTGGTCAGGTTTGTCTGGGTGAATCCGGCCGGAGCTTCCCACGGCGCGCCGGTCTCGTCGCTGCTGTCCGGGGCGGTTACCGCTTCGGAGTGGGTCAGCGGAACGAAATAGGGCGCAGTGCCGGCCTGGACGGCCGTCTGGGACAGCGCCAGGGCGATAGCAGTCGCAAGCGTGCGCTTGGTAAACCTCTCCATAAGATGAACTCTCCGATTGAAGCCGATGCATAAGGGTTAAGAAACGATCAACGGGGTCCCTCTCCGGACCCCGCGCAACGCGCACAATCAGCGTCCACGCTACGCAGGCCTAAGCCTGGCAGCGAGATGTTTCAGAGTGCTAACGGAAAGATGTCAGTCTTGTTATGAATTTATTAAACCGCCGTGCCAACCCGTCGGGTGACGCACAGCGGCATGATCGCCTGGCCAAAGGCTGGGCGATGATAGCTAAGGCGCCCTGGCCTGTGTCTCGGCACGTATCCCGGGTTGCCAGTCCAGCCGAATGTCCCAGGTAAAGAAACGGTCACCTGGCAGCGTCGGCGCAGTGGCATTGTCGATGAACTGGTACACGTTGGCCGGCGGAGTGACCGTGGCGTCACGGCCGTAGATGTAGTCCTGGTCGCTGACGATCACCCGGTATGCCTTGTTCAGTTCGCGTGCGCGTCGGGCCGACGGGGTGATCAGTTCATGGACATCCGCGGCGGCTTCAATCGCGGCGAGGTTCGCGGTGCCGTCGGCATGGAACCAGCGCTCGACCATTTCTGGATTGTTGCGGAATTCACCGCCGCCTCCGGCGCGGCCCAGATAAGTAGCGATCTCGCCCAGCGTTTCTCCCATGTTGGGCGCGTCCGGCATACCTTTGAGATTGATATAACCCCACCCCTGACGTCCATCCACTTTGCGGGGGAAGCTGAAGGTCTTGTCGATGGTGGCGCCGACCGAGGTATGGCATCCCATGCAGAACAGGTTCTCTTCGTAGGTGAGCGTTCGCAGCTGACCGTCCTTGCCTTCGATGAACCCCTGCAGCGACCAACCGAAGCCGTTGTCCAGCCCGCGGTCGCCGATCAGCCTGTAGTCGGGCAGCCGTCCTTCCTCCTTGGCGAAATTCTCCAACTGATAGCCGCGCGCGTAGCTGTCCTTCAGATAGTCGCTCCACTTGCGCATATAGCGCACCTCTTTCATCCGGGTAGATATCGTGATGTCGCCGCTCGGAGTGACATCCAGGTAGCGGACGGTGTGCAGAAACTCGGTTCCCTTCGGATAGAGGTAGGTGTTGATGTAGCGCCCCTGCGCCGCGCCGACGTAACGCGACACCTCCGTGATCCGCCGGGTGTCGGTCATCTTCCCGTCGCCGTTCAGGTCGGTTCCGACCTCGCGTTCGTCGATCAGCGGGACGGTGACGGTATCGAAACCCTTGATCCTGGCTTCCAGGATGGCCAGGTTGGCCAGGTAGACAGCCCGTGAGTAGTTGCCGTTCGTGTCCGTGCGAAAGGGCTCCGGTAACCGGATCATGACGTCATCCGTGGAGCCGTTGGTCGGCCAGAAGGTGCTGGGTAATGGCTTGTAGTTGAAGGCGACCCAGTGGCTGCCGTCCCTGGCGAATCCCTGGTCATCGAAGGCGGCGGCGGCCAGGTGCAGGTTTTCCAGGTCCGGAATCCAGCCCTTGAACCCCGCCGCTCGCAGTCGGGGTGCGAGGGCTGAATAGTTGTCTTCGTCGACCCAGCGGTCGATCTGCGCATCGCTGATCTTCGCAACGGCCTCAGAACGGTCCTCGAACAGGTTTTCCCAGTGATTGGTCATGCCGACGTCACTGAAGCTGTAGGCGAGTTGAAGATGGCCGTCGTTCATCGTGTTCTCGCGCCCGCGCACACGATTCTGATGGCAGACATAGCAGGGATTGAACCGGCCTGCCGTATCCGTATAGCACTGGGGCGGAATGATCGCCTCCGGGTTATAGGCGGTGTGGACGGGATAGACGGCGGGCAGCGGGTTGGTGATGACGTCGGACTGACGGCGCAGGGAAGCGAGGACCTGCTCATGCAACTCTCCCCGCTCCTCGCGCATTCGCTGGATGAGGGTGTACTGATCTGCCGGTGTGTCGCCCGGCTGCGCCTCCGGGCCGGCGTGGACGGTGGCGAATCGAGCGCCAGCGCTGATCGCAGCGCAGCAGACGGTTACAGCGAGGAGGGACACCGGCTTGAACATGACGCGATACCTTGAAGACGAGTGGCGATGCGAGAACGGACCGTCGCCAGAAAAACGCGCCACGCCGCGAGCCTGGTCGACGTCGGGCGGCGAAGTCGCGCGGTAGTTACTGCCATGGGGGAGGCTTGGGCAGGTCCATCGCGTGCGGCTACGTCGATCCGCCCGCGGCCCGGCGGCGGATCATTCGCCGCTACTGATATCTGTCGATCATCGAGGTCACGGCGGATACCCTGCGGGAAGCGCTTGCCGCGCATCCGGGTGGGCACGGCCCCGTCGAAAAAGCGTTCGGGGTTCGCTTCCAGATAACCATTCGGGAGACGCCGTCGCACGGTCAGGGTGCGGACGAATTCCGCCGTGCTGCTAACGACAACGGAAATGTCATGGCCCGGTTTCTCTCCCATCCAAGCCACCCAGGGCTGCCCGGGCAGCGCCATCCACGCGCCGGCATCAGTTACAAGGGGGGACATGGACTGTCGACACGCAATTGGGAGATCTGAGACTTCTGCGCCTCGCTGCCGGCGCAGCAGGACCGCGGATGTCCTGCTATTAACTGCACGACCGGTGGCGATTCGCCACGACCTGCAGCCTACGGTAACCCCGGTTTGTTACCGCCTGGTTAAAGCCCTTGGCCAGGGCTGTCGAATGACGGCGGTAGTGCCGCTTCTGAACGCAAGGCGGGTGCTGCGTCCCGCACGCGGGACGCCGCCGAATCTACCTGGTGCCGGTGAGTCCGCCACCGCATTTTCCAGGCCCTGGCGGACCCGCAAGCCTGCAGCCGGGCCGCGGGGCTATTGATGCGGTTCCCGAGATTCCGCGGGACGTTGTCCTATTTCGGTTCGGGAATGCTGGCTCCCTGAGCGTCCAACTGATCACCCAGTTCGGCGACGCCGTCGTAGAAGATTTTGTTGACCTGCAAGGCG
>JAYZWP010000222.1:0-2764 GCA_036142245.1 Pseudomonadota bacterium
CCTTCCCGCCAGGGACCGCGCGCAATGGATCTTTCCACCGACGTCTCGAACAGTTCGCTCTCGCGGCTATCGGAGTCGGTCGATGACCAGCCCGCACGCAGTTGCAGGCTGTCCTGCAGGGGGTCGCGGATCGGGATGCGGTATTCGCCTTCCAGAGACGACTGCACCGGAGCGGCTGCTCCCTCCAGACCGAGCCGGTGCCCCTGCCGGTTGAGATACCGATTCAGCCAGCCGATGGAAAGGCGGGGGCCTATGTCGGTCGTGACTCCGGCACCCGCCTGATACCGGTGCCGGTTTCGCGGTGTGGTCACCACCGTGAGTGGCAGGGTCTTGATCGGCCCCTGCATGGCGACAGATGGCGAAACGGAGACACTGGAAAAATAGTCGCTGTCCATCAGCGCCTGTTCCTGCAGCAGCAGAACTCGGTTCTGGTAAGGGTCTCCCGGCTGGATGCGTATCATCCGTTGCACCAGGCTCGGATCCAGGTGACTCTCTGCGATCCGGACTTCGCCGAATCGCGACCGGACGCCCGGATCGAAATGGAGGCGGCCCCGTGCCGCGTACTGTTCCGGATCGATCAGGATTTCGTGGCGCGTGAATCGGGCGGCGAAATATCCCCGTTCCCGGGCAAGCGCCAGCAGGCGATCCTTTTCCTGTTCGTAGCGCTCCTGGTCGACGACCGCGCCGGCACGCAGTGGCTCGCGCGCCAGCTCGACGCCGGCGATCAGTTCCGGGTCCTTGATCGGGGGCGGCGTCATGGTCAGGTCGAACGCGCGATACCGCAGCGGCTCTCCCAGTGTCACCCGATATCGGGCGGGCGAGGTCATGTCCGGCTGCGGGTTGGCGATCAAGACCACCCGCGCCTGGCGGTAGCCCAAAGCGGATAACATCGTCTGCATCTCGTCTACCGCTTCGCCAGCAAGCCGGTTGAGTCTGGCCGGATGCCGGGAGCCGTCCGCCGGTTCGCGGGTCAGGCTCACTCCCCGGGCGAGCCGCTGTGCCAGCGGCGTGTCGACACCGTCGATCTCGATGGTCTGCAGTTGAACGCTGGGTGGTTTGTCGCGACTGGCGTGATCTCCATTCCCGGCGGACGTGGCGACCGGTATCGCCGACAACACGCACAGGAAAGCAAGGGCGATCGGCAGGCCGCAACGGGTCAGGTCCATGCACCGCCAACGCGCGGCCCGATCGGTCAGCCGGTCTACCACCTCGCCTGCCAGCCGCGCACATCGACGTGGACGAAAGGGCCGTGTGCAGCGTTGGCATCGTACGCGGACAATCCGCCCACGAAGGGCTGGTAGTCCGGCCGCTGCTCGAGGGCGGCGATGAAGTCCGCCAGCCAGATCGCATCGCGATGATCAACTTGGCCGTCCGCGTTCAGGTCGTCCATGAGGCCGTCCCGGGGTTGCTCGTCGATAAAGATGTCGGCGGCACCTCCCCAGACGTGGCGGCTGTAATGGCCGTTGCCGATGCGGGCGTTGTACTCGGGTGTCCGGTAGCCGCTCATGACGTGGAAGTTGGCGACGCGCCGGCCGGCGTCATTGAGCCGGTCGAGCAGGTATTCGAGCTTCAGCAGCAGGCGCTCCTGGAGCACCAGATAACGTGGGAACCCGCCCGGCTGCTTGCAGAGGAACTGTCCCAGCACGAAGCGCGGCGAGACCGGCAGGTCCAGATCCGCGTCATGCACCTCGATGAAGCCATCCGGCGGCTCGTAGATGGGCAGGCCGTGCAGGGGCGTTTTCGGATACTCCCCGATACGGTAGCCGTTCAGTTCTCCGTCGCGCAGTTCCGCGATGGAGCGCTGCACGCTGAGATTCAGCAGCATCGTCCCGCCGGTTGGACTGGTCACTTCCAGGCGGTGAAATCCCGGCTGCCGCTCCGCCTGCCACATCCAGCGCCGCTCGCCAACCGGGCGCAGGGCTTTGTCATCCAGCCGGGCGCGATATTTCCCGGGCGGACCGGAGATGACCTCGAATTGCCGGAATGCTCCTCCCGGGACCGCGGTGAAGTTGATGGCCCGGTCGCTGATCTCTTCACCAAAGGCGACCGTGAACCCGGGAGACGAATCGGCGGTAGTGCTGAGAGAAGAGGCGGGAGAGGAGATCACAACGGTGACAATGAGCCGGCGCAAAGCGCGTTTCATACGCCGTCGGCCTCGCGCAGCGCCTCGCTCAGCAATGCATCCCTGCCGTACAGGTCACGCCGGAAACGCAGCCGACCCGCCGGATCGACCCACGCGGTCCAGTACAGCAGATGAACCAGTATCGGTTGCGGCAGTTTCACGATCCGCTCGGTGCCCTGCGCCACGGCGTTCTCCAGAGCGCTCGGCGTCCAGGCCGGGTCGTCCCGCAGCAGCGCCAGCGCCAGCGCCAGGGGGTGTTCAACACGGATACAGCCGGAGCTGAACGCGCGCTCCTCCCGGGAAAACAGCTCTCGGGCAGGGGTGTCGTGGAGATACACGTCAAACTTATTGGGAAACATGAACTTGACACGCCCCAGCGCGTTCTGGGGACCGGGCCGCTGGCGCAGCCGGTATGGAAAGTTGCGCGGACCCAGAGTGGCCCAATCTATTGCGTCAGGGTCGAGCGGCTGGGCATTTTCTGCCCACCCGCTGAGCACCTCGAACCCCTGTTGCTCGAGCAGGGCCGGGTTGTCGCGAAACTGCGGCAGCTTGTCCTGGACGGCGATCTTGTGCGGCACGTTCCAGGACGGATTCAGCACCAGGTAGGTCATCCGGGCGCTCATGACCGGAGAGCGGCGGGCC
>JAYZWP010000223.1:0-3102 GCA_036142245.1 Pseudomonadota bacterium
CCACAAGCTGACCATCCTGGCGGCCATCGCCTTTGGCACGCCCCTTAACTTCGACGCCGTTTACACCGAAGGCATCTCCCGCATAAGCCGGGGAGACGTTACCTACGCCGGAGAATTGGGTTACCGCATCAAACACCTGGGCATCGCCAGTATGGAAGATGGCCGACTGTCGGTCCGGGTCCACCCCACGCTGATCCCAAACGACACCCCCCTCGCGAATGTGAGCGGCGTGACCAACGCGGTTCTCGTGGAGTCAGACCCGGCCGGGCACACGCTGTATTACGGCCCCGGTGCCGGTGCCGGACCGACCGCATCGGCCGTGGTGGCGGACCTGATCGACACGGTGCGTATGCTGGGCTGCGATGCCGGCTCCCGCGTCCCGCCCCTGGGTCTTCACTTCGAGGGTGAAGTCACCCCTGACCTGCTCCCGATGGACGACGTGCGGACTGCGTTCTATCTGCGCATGCAGGCGATCGACCGGCCCGGTGTACTCGGCGAAGTACTGCGTATTTTCGGCGACGCGGGCATCAGTATCGAGGCCATCCGGCAACGCGAACCCGAAGAGGAAGCCAGCAGTGTCGACGTCATCATGGTGACCCATCGCGTGCGGGAGGGCGCCATGCGCGGCGCGTTGGACGCGGTTGCAGCACTCGACAGCATCACCGCGCCGGTCACGCGCATCCGTCTGGAGCAGCTAGGCGATTAGGCCAACGCGCATCATCCTGTACAGGAACTGCCCATGCCGACCACACGTCACCGCGGCCTGATCGAAACCTTTCGGGAATTCCTGCCCTTGCCCGAATCGGTCCGGATCATCAGCCTGAACGAAGGTAATACGCCGCTGATCCGGCTGGATTCCCTGCCGGACTCCCAGGGGGTCGACGCTGAAATATATGTCAAGTTCGAAGGGCTGAACCCCACCGGCTCATTCAAGGACCGGGGTATGACGGTAGCGGTGACCCAGGCGCTGCACGAGGGCAGTCGGGCCGTGATCTGCGCCTCCACCGGCAACACCAGCGCCTCCGCCGCGGCCTACGCGGCCCGTGCCGGGCTTGCCGCTTTCGTGTTGATTCCCGAGGGAAAAATTGCCTTGGGGAAACTCGCCCAGGCGATGATTCACGGCGCCCAGGTATTGCAAATTCAGGGAGATTTCGACGACGGCATGCGTCTGGTACGGGAGCTCGGAGAATCGCTGCCGATCACCATCGTCAATTCCATCAACCCCTATCGCCTCCACGGTCAGAAAACCGCTGCTTTCGAAATCCTCCAGCAGCTCGGTCAAGTGCCCCAGTACCACTGTTTACCCGTGGGAAATGCCGGCAATGTCTCGGCCCACTGGATGGGTTATACCGAAGCACGCGCCGCCGGCCTGACATCCCGGCTGCCGGTCATGACCGGCTACCAGGCGGCCGGCGCTGCGCCGTTCCTGGCTGGTGCGCCGGTACCGCGGCCGGAGACCATCGCCACCGCGATCCGCATCGGCGCGCCGCAGTCCTGGGATCTCGCCTGGCGGGCGCAGCGGGAATCCGGCGGCTGGTTCGCCGCCCTGACCGACGAAGAGATCCTCGCCGCGCAGAAACTGCTGGCCGAGCAGGAAGGGATTTTCTGCGAACCGGCCTCGGCCATCAGCGTGGGCGGCGCGCTGCGGGATCTGAAATCCGGCCGTATCCCGCCGGGCAGTCGCATCGTCTGCACGCTCACCGGCAACGGTTTGAAAGACCCTGACACCGCCATCGCCCAGTCTTCCCGACCCCAGGTGTTGCCGGCACAGCGCGGCGCCATCGAGAAAGCACTCGCCGCCAAGTTGCACTGAAGGCCGGCAGAACCTCTGCCCGTTTTCCCGCCAACCAGTCCAGGTTGCTGCTCTGCGCAGCAGCCGCGGAGATAGGATTCAGCCGGACCGGGCAGACCCGGCCTGTTCGGCGATGTGCAGCCAGGTCTCCACCACGGTGTCCGGGTTCAACGACACGCTGCTGATCCCCTGGGTGATCAGCCAATCCGCCAGATCGGGGTAGTCTGACGGACCCTGACCGCAGATCCCGACGTATTTGCCTGCGCGCCGGCACGCCTCGATCGCCATGGTCATCAGCCGTTTGACCGCGGCGTCCCGCTCGTCGAACTCTCCGGCGACGATCCCTGAATCGCGGTCCAGACCGAGTGTCAACTGGGTCAGGTCGTTGGAACCGATGGAGAACCCGTCGAAGTACTGAAGAAACTCGTCCGCCAGCAGAGCGTTGGCCGGCAATTCGCACATCATGATGAGCCGCAGGCCATTGTCACCACGGCGCAGTCCCTGATCGGCCAGCAACTCGGTCACCCGGCGCGCCTCTTCGACGGTTCGCACGAAGGGAATCATGATCTCGACATTGGTGAACCCCATTTCGTCGCGGACCCGTTTCAGTGCCCGGCACTCCATGGCAAAGCAGTCCTGAAATTCCTCGGCGATGTAGCGCGACGCGCCGCGAAAGCCGAGCATGGGATTCTCCTCGTGGGGTTCGTAACGGTCGCCGCCCAGCAGATTCGCGTACTCATTACTCTTGAAATCCGACATCCGCACGATCACCGGTTCCGGCGCAAAGGCCGCCGCCAGGGTGGCTACCCCTTCGCTGAGCTTCTGCTCAAAAAAGGCGACCGGTCCGGGGTAACCGGCGATGATCTCGGCAATCGCGTCGCGCAACTCACCGGATTCCAACTGCTCGAACTGCAACAGCGCCTTGGGATGAATGCCGATGACGCGATTGATCAGAAACTCCACCCGGGCCAACCCCACGCCGGCATGCGGCAGCCGCTGATAATCGAAAGCCCGCTCCGGGTTACCGACGTTCATCATCACCTTGGTGGGAGGCGGCGGCATTTCGTCCAGACGCACCTCCGACACCTCGCTGGGCAGCTCGCCGCGATAGACATAGCCGGTGTCCCCTTCCGCGCAGGAGACGGTGACTTTCTCCACCTCCCGCAAGGCACCGGTCGCGTCGCCGCAGCCGACCACTGCGGGGATGCCCAGTTCCCGGGCGATGATGGCGGCGTGGCAGGTACGCCCTCCCCGATTGGTAACGATAGCGGAGGCCCGCTTCATGACCGGTTCCCAATCCGGATCGGTCA
>JAYZWP010000224.1:0-7344 GCA_036142245.1 Pseudomonadota bacterium
ACGGATCAGCACCGCGTCGTTACCATCCGCGAACTCCGTCAATCCGCCAACGGCGATCATCACATCAAGCACGGTCATTCCGCTTCGGAACGGCAGCGCCGCCGGGTTCAGTGCCTCCCCGACCACCCGAATCTGATCACCGTAACCGCCGACAAAATTGGTGACCGTGACCGTGACCAGCGGATCCTTGATATAGGTGGCAAGGATCGCTTCCATATCACGAGCCAGCTGAGTGGGCGTCTTCCCTTCGGCGACCATGTCCTCGACCAGGGGTGTCGAAACCCGGCCATCGGGACGAACCGGCACACCCGTGACAGACACTTCCGGGTTACGCCAAACGAATACGTTCAGGGAATCCCCCGGCGCCAAAAGGTACTGGGGTGTCTCGCCGGCCAGGTCTGCGGCCGGCGCAATCACGCCTCGGTTGCAACCACACAAGGACACGAACGCCAAGATAGCCAAGAGCGTCTTGGCCGGCGACACCTCGAACCTGGTAGGCAACGTCATCAACATTACTTCTCGCCGTTATCGCTCTGTATTAACCTAACAACACTGGTTGCGCACGACGCGTCCGTACGCCGCTCACCAGCTAAACGGCTATTCTCCAACATCCTTTAGTACCTCACCAGACCCGACGCCGGACGGCCACCCCGGGGTCTCTTATGAACTTCGAGCTACCGTATCCGTTATGACTCGACGCGCCGTTGCCCTCATCTCCGGAGGGCTCGACTCCATGCTGGCCGCCAAGGTGGTCCAGAACCAGGGCGTCCATGTGGAAGGCATCAACTTCTTCACGGGCTTTTGTGTCGAGGGCCATACCCACGCAATCCGCCAAAAGGACCAAAAAAAGCCTAAGAGAAACAATGCACTTTGGGTAGCCGAACAGATCGGAATCAAGTTGCATATCGTCGACGTGGTGGAACAATACAAGAACGTCGTCATCAACCCGAAGCACGGTTATGGTGCCAATCTCAACCCCTGTCTGGACTGCAAGGGTTTCATGGTCGCCAGGGCGCATGCCTGGATGCAGGCGCAGGAATTCGACTTCATCATCACCGGTGAGGTGGTCGGGCAGCGACCGATGTCGCAGCGCAAGGACACCATGCCGGTGGTCGCCCGGGAGTCAGGCGCCAAGGACCGACTGCTGCGCCCCCTTTGCGCTAAGCTGCTGCCACCGACGCTGCCGGAACTGGAGGGCTGGGTCGACCGCGAGAAGCTGCATGACTTTTCCGGCCGCAACCGCAAACCGCAGATGGCGCTGGCGGAATCCTTCGGCTTGACCGACTGGGCACAACCTGCTGGCGGCTGCTGTTTTCTCACGAACGCGAGCTATTCCGCGAAACTCGGGGACCTCTGGCAGGCGCGCGGCAGCAGGGAAGACGAGCTGGACGACATCATGTTGTTGAAGGTGGGCCGGCACCTGAGGCCCAGACCACATTTCAAGTTGATCGTCTCGCGTGAACAGGGGGAGAACAACTTCCTGCGCGGTTACCGCCATCAGTTCGCTCACCTCGAACCGGTCAGTCACAAAGGCCCCCTGACACTCATCGACGGAGAACTTTCTGCCGACGACCTCCATTTGGCGGCCGCCATCGTGGCGCGCTACTCGCAAGGGCGGGATGCGCCCGGCGTCACGGTGCGTCATACCAGCAGAAACGGCGCCAGCGAGGAGATCGGCGTCACCCCGCTTGCGCCGGAAGCCGTCCAGCCCGCATGGCATATCTAGCCGGCGAGTCTAGCCGGCGAGCGCGGCCCACGGACGGGAACCTGTCGCCGCCGCGCTGGCGGCTTGCGATACCGCTGTCGCAGATCAGACCGGTAACCCCTGAACCCCTTTATAATTCCCGTCTCGATCAAGCGGGTTATCGACTTGTTTGCGGGAACTGATACCCCCTATAACGACCCAACTTCCCAAGCATTCGGCAGCGTTGCACGTCTGTCAGTAAGGAGGAACTTGCCATGCGTATCGAACACGCGCCACCCGTCGATTACGATCGGCTGATTAAGAAGGATCGCATTCATAGTGCGCTCTACACCGACCCCGCCATCTTCGACGAGGAGATGGAAAAGATATTCCACCACGGCTGGGTCTTCGTCGGCCACGACAGCGAAATTCCCAATCCCGGCGACTATGTCACCCGCCAGGTCGGTTACGAGCCGGTCATCATGTCCCGGGCGAAGACGGGCAAAGTCCACGTCATCCGCAACCGCTGTGCTCACCGCGGCAATAAGATCTGCACGCTGGATGCCGGTAACGAAAAGGTTTTTGCCTGCCCTTACCACGGCTGGGTTTTCGATCTGGACGGCAAACTGCTCGACACCCCTCAACCGGACGGCTACGGGCCGGATTTCGACAAGTCCGCCAACGGCATGGCCCCCGCCGCACAGGTCGAGGTGTATCGGGGGTTCGTGTTCGCGAGCCTGAACCACTCCGGCATCACTCTGGACCAGCACCTGGGCCGCGCCAAGGAACTGCTGGACCGCTGCTGCGATCTGTCGCCGGAGGGAGAGTTGGACTTGACCGCCGGCTGGCTGAAGCACCGCTTCAAAGCCAACTGGAAAATGCTGCCGGAGAACGACTGCGACGGTTATCACGTCGACACCACGCACTCCTCGTTCATGACGGCTACCGATTCCCAGGCGATCGACCTGATTCAGGGCAAGTCCGACCCGGTGGTCCGGGACTGGGGTAACGGCCATATCGAAATCGACTTCGCCGTCGCGTACCGGCAAAGGGGCAACCCGTTCGAATGGTTCGGCCGTATGTCCCCGGCCAAGCTGCCCAATTACATTGCCGCCATGGAGGCCCGTTACGGCAAGGAAAAAGCGCACCATCTGTTCTGCAGCGGTCCGCCGCACGCGATCATCTTTCCGAACCTGTTTATCGGCGAGCTGAACGTCGTCTTCTACTATCCGATCAGCGCCAACGAGTGCGTGCAGCTCTACACGCCAATGCTGCTCAAGGGCGCACCTGAAGTGAACAAGCGGGCCATTCACCAGACCGAGGGTGCAGTCGGCCCGGGGTCGTTCCTGATCCCGGAGGATGTCATCATCGCCGAGCGTAACCAGGCGGGGTTGGCGGCACGGCCGGAGTGGTTGGATCTGAGCCGCGGCCTTCACCGGGAGTATCAGGAGGACGGCCTGACCGTCTCTCACATGTCCGATGAGACCGTCAATCGGGCTTTCTACAAACGCTACAAAGAGATGATGCAGCGCAACCTGCAGGCCGCTGCCTGAGGTTACCTTTCCCGACACCGATCATCGTAGCGGCTGCGCGGCCAACCCGCGCAGCGCAAATCCGTAGGAAGAATCCATGGTCTCAGACGAGGTGCTGAGGGAACTCAGCGACTTTATTCATCATGAAGCGCGCCTGTGCGACGAATCCCGCTATGCCGAGTGGGAGGCGCTGTGGACCGACGACGGGCACTACTGGGTGCCGCGGGCCGCTGATCACGACCCCGAAAAACAGGTGTCCCACATCAATGACAACCGCCGCCGTATCCACACCCGGGTCCATCAGTTGCTGACCGGTACCCGCCACAGTCAGGTACCCCCCTCGCCGATGCGGCGGGTGATCTCCGGAATCGTGGTCGAGGATATCGAGGGTGACGACTACCTGGTGGGGGCCAATTTCATGCTGCTGGAACTGGCGGTCCAGTCCACCCACGACCTGCATCTTTGGGGAGGACGCACCACCTACCGGCTGCGCCGGGAGGGCAACCGGTTGCTGATGGCCTTGAAGAAAGTCGTGCTGGTCAACGCCGATGAACCGGTACCCAACCTCTCCTTTCTGATCTGACTGACGGCTCACGCGGTGACGCGCGTCGATGACGCGGGTGCGGCCCCGGGCACCCTGGGGTTCACGACCAGCGGTGGATTGAACCTGGCCGCGCAGGCGTGGGGCGCGCCGGACGCGCCACCCGTGGTGCTGCTGCATGGCGGCGGCCAGACGCGGCACTCCTGGCGTGGTACCGCTGCTGAGCTGGCGCGGCAGGGATGGTACGTGCTGGCAATCGATCAGCGCGGTCACGGTGAGAGTGATTGGGTCGCCGACGGGAATTACCACTTCGACCATTACGTCCAGGACTTTCGGGAGATCGCCGCTACTCTGGCTGCATCCCCGGTGCTGGTGGGCGCCTCTCTCGGTGGCCTGGTCGGGCTGCTGAGCCAGGGTGAACGACGCGGTGACTTTCTACGCGCTCTGGTGCTGGTCGACATCGTGCCGCGCATCGAACCGCGCGGTGAAGGACAGGTTCGCAACTTCATGGCCGGCAATCCGGAAGGCTTCGCCTCGGTCGAAGCGGCCGCCGACGCCGTGGCCCGCTACCTGCCACACCGCAGACGCCCGGACGATATTTCCGGTCTCAAGCGCAACCTGCGCCGTCGCGGCGGACGCTATTACTGGCATTGGGACAGTCGGATGATGCGATCCTTTTCAAGCGCCGAGTCGATCCACGAGCGACTCGAAACCGCGGCGACCAGGCTGGACATCCCTACGTTGCTGATCCGCGGAGAAATCAGCGATGTCGTGAGTCCGCAGGGGGCCCGGGAGTTTTTGCGCGCCGTCCCCCATGCGGAGTTCGTCGAAGTACCGGGCGCCGGACACATGGTCGCAGGCGACAGCAACGACATCTTCACCCATGCCGTCGTAGACTTTCTCTCGCGCCTGCAGAATCGGGATGACGCCGGTCCGGGCAACCGTAACTGGTATCGATAGAACCATCGTAAGGAGGAGACCCGCATGATCCTGCCCCGGGACTTTGTGCGCCGCTGCGCCGCCAGCTACCCCGACAAAGTGGCTTTCGTCGACGGCTCCGTGCGCCGTACCTGGGGCGAACTGCATGAACGATCCGACCGCTTTGCCGCGGCACTGCAGGCCATGGGGATCGGCAAGGGGGATACCGTCGCGATCCTCGCCCATGACCACGTGGAGGTGCTCGAACACTGGTTCGCCTGCATCAAGATCGGTGCTGTCCGGGTGGGTGTCAATTGGCGTTACGCGCCGCGGGAGATGCTGCATCTGATCAAGGATTGCGGCGCCAAGGTGTTGATCCTGCAGGACAACTGTGTGCCTTTCCTGGCGAACCATCTGGATGACATTGCCGCGGAAGGCGTGCGCCTGATCGGCCTGCGCGGAGATCATGGCCAGTCGCTGGATTACGAAACGCTGATCGCTCAGCACAACGCCAGCCCGCAACTGCCGGCGCTGGCGGACGACGACCTGATCGGGATCAGCTATACCTCCGGGACCACCGGCCTGCCGAAAGGAGCGCTCTGGACCCAGCGCAGCGTGCGCGAGTGCCTGCTGCATACCAATCTGCAGATCGGCCTGCGCCACGAGGACGTGTTTCTGTCCCCCGGTTCCACAGCCGGCGTCGGCATCGTGCTGAACTCCTTCGGGCTGGTGAACGGCATGCGCGTGGTACTACCCGACGGTGACTTCAAAGCCGATGGCTGGCTTGAGCTGCTCGAAGCTGAGGGCGCCACCACTTCGATCCTGATGCCGACCCTGCTGCAACGGGTTCTCGAACTGTATAAAGCGGGCAATTACGACGTGTCCTCCTTGCGGCAGATCATCTACGGTTCGGAGCCGACCAGGCCGCCGGTGATTCGCGATTGGCACAACACCATCGACAGCGAAATCATGCAGATCTACGGCCTGACCGAGTCCACCGGGGGTTGGCTGTCGTTCCTGCGTCACGAGGACCACCTGCGGGCGTTCGCCGGCGATCCGCAGTTATTGACCTCCTGCGGCAAACCGGCGCTGCACGTCGACCTGTCAATCCGTGATGAGACCGGCAAGGCGATGCCGGTCGGGGAAGTCGGAGAGCTTTGGGCGCTGAGTGACACCAACATCGCCGGCTATCTGAATCGTCCCGACGAAAATGCCGAACTGTTCGGTCACGACGCCCAGGGGGCTTGGCTGCGCTGTAACGACCTGGGTCGAGTGGATGAGCGCGGGTATTACTACCTCACCGACCGCAAGAAATTCATGATCATTTCCGGCGCCTTCAACGTCTTCCCGGTTGTCGTGGAAAACGTTCTGGCGGAACACCCTGCCGTTCGCGAGTGTGCCGTGGTTGGCGCGCCCCATCCGGAGTGGGGCGAAGCGGTGGTCGCCGTGGTGTCGCTGCGGGATGGGACGGTGGCGGAGCCGAACGAGTTGATCGACTTCTGCCGCGACAAGGTCGGCAAGTGGGAAGTTCCGAAGTTCGTGCAGATCATCGACGAACTGCCCAAGGGCGGCACCCACAAAATCGCCAAACATCAGCTGCGGGAGGGATTCCGCCAACACCCCGAAGCCCTGCCCTGGGGCGACCGCCTCCAAAACGCCTGAGCAGGGGACCGCCATGCTGCTGCCCCGAGACTTCATCCGCCGCTGCGCCGCGAGCTATCCCGACAAAGCGGCTTTTGTCGACGGGGATCGCATCGCCAGCTGGGGTGCCATGCACGAGCGCTCCGGGCGGCTGGCGGGTGCGCTGCAGGCGATGGGTGTCGCCAAGGGCGATGTGGTCGCCATCCTCTCCCACGACCACCTCGAAGTGGTCGAGCATTGGTTCGCCTGTATGAAACTGGGTGCGGTACGGGTCGGCATCAACTGGCGGTACGCGCCTCGCGAGATACTGCACCTGATCCGGGACGCCGGCGCCCGGATCCTGTTCGTTCAGGCAAATTGCGTCGCGCTGCTCGACGAGATACGGGGCGAGATCGACTCGGCAGGCGTCCGACTGATCGGCTACGGCGAGGACCACGGCCTGCCGGATGATTACGAGACGCTTCTGACGAACCACAGCGCACCTGTGGAGCTGCCACCCCTGGCACCGGAAGATCTGATCGCGCTGAGCTACACCACGGGCACCACCGGCCTGCCGAAAGGGGCGCTCTGGACCCAGCGGGGTGTACTGGACTGCGTGGTCAATTCGATGCTCCAACTCGGCCTGCGGTACGAGGACAGCTACTTCGCCCCCTTTCCCATGGCGGGGGTTCCCATCCTGTGCGGGACCCTCGGGATGGTGACCGGCATGACGGTGATCCTGCCGGATGGCGACTTCAATCCTCAGCGGGCGCTGGAGTTGATGACCCGCCACCGTGCTACTGCCGCTATCTTCGTTCCGACGATGCTGCAGGCCGTCCTGAACGCCTACAAAGCTGGCGACTACGACCTGTCCGCGCTGAGGCTGCTCACCTATGGCTCCTCGCCGGCTACCCCGGCGCTGATCCGCAACGCGATGGAGACCTTCGGCTGTGAAATCATGCAGCTGTACGGCTTGACCGAATCCACCGCCGGCTGGCTCTCCTTCCTGCGTCACGACGAACATCTGCGCGGCCTCGCCGGGGAACCGC
>JAYZWP010000225.1:0-11845 GCA_036142245.1 Pseudomonadota bacterium
CCACCAGCGTGGCCCAGGCCAGCCCGGTAAAAAACGCCACCCAGTGATTGCCGGCAAGAAGCAGCCCCGCGACGCCGAGCACCACCGCCATGACCCGCCGCTCACTGACCGCGACAACACCGGACAGCAGCACCACCATGAGCAGGCCATTCACCACAGCGGGACCGTAACGATGGCCCACCGCGAGCGGATAGGCCAGCAGCAGAACCAACTGCAACCCGAGCAGCAAACGGAAATTGGCGCGCCTGAGCGTAGCCATATCGGGCGGCCCCTTTTAGCCCCGTCGACATTTGTATCGATATTACCCTGCGCAGCCGGCGGCGCCCTGACGCGCAACAGGACATGCCCCTGATCGAGTCGTCCGGATACCGGAGCAGGGGTCTGCTCAAGTCCGGGCACCTGCAAACCGTCCTCCCCACCCTGTTGCGCGCCGTGCCGGAGGTCCGCTATCAACGCACCCGATTGACCCTGCGCGACAAGGACTTCGTCGACCTCGATTGCAGCAGCGTCACATCCGACAGAGTCGCCGTGCTGTGCCACGGCCTGGAGGGGTCAACAGACACCCACTACATGCGTGGCATGACCCGGGCGCTGAACCGGGCGGGCTGGGACGTGGTTGGCTTCAACTTCCGTGGATGCAGCGGTGAACCCAACCTGCAGCCCCGCTTCTACCATAGCGGGGCCACGGACGACCTTGCCGAAGTAGTCGATGCTGTCACGTCGAGACGTGCGCTGACGCACCTGGCGCTGGTCGGATTCAGTCTCGGCGGCAATCTGGTACTCAAGTACCTCGGCGAAGCGCGCGGCGACTATCCTCCCTCGCTCGCCGCGGCTGTCGCGATATCGGTTCCGTGCGATCTGGGTGAATGCGCCACCCGGCTCGGCGCGCTGCAAAACCAGGTTTATGCGCGACGCTTTTTGCGCCACCTGAAGAACAAAGTGCGCGACAAAGCGCGCCACCTCCCCGGTCTGATCGACCTGACTCCCCTGCCGACCATCCACTCCATCGAGGCATTCGACGAACACTACACCGCACCCTTGAACGGGTTTGCGAACGCCCGGGACTACTGGATGCGTTGCAGTTCCCGCTACTTCCTCGATCGCCTGGCGAGCCCGGTTCTGCTGCTGAGCGCCGCGAACGACCCGCTGCTGACGCCAGCGTGTTATCCGGTAGACGTTGCGCGCCGCAGTGATCGCCTGACGCTGGAGATCCCCCCGCACGGCGGGCACGTCGGCTTCATGCAACACCCGACTGATGGCCGCTACTGGCACGAACAACGCGCCGTGGATTTCCTCGCCCGGCATTCATAGGGAAGCTCCGGTTCGGGCAGCGCTTCCGATCCGGCCAGGAGGCCCCGGCATGATCAATGAGGCAAGTCATTGGTTCATGGAGCGCAGCGCGGGCTGGGACCGTGCTCCGGAAGCGGAAAAATGCCGTCCATGGCGTTTTTCAAGGGTTCCTTAACACTGCTCCCGGGGAAACTGCTCCCGGGGCCGCGCTAAACTCCGAATGCCGCAGTAGCGTCGAGCGCGCCGCGATCGGCCAGGCGGCCATTACAAGATCTTTGCAGAGGAGAACCCCCATGGAATTTGGCTGCATTTCGGCGGACTCGCATATCGTCGAACCCCCCCACTGCTATACCGATTTCATCGATCCGAAATACCGGGATGTTGCCCCGCGCGTCATCCGGCACGCGGACGGCTACGACACCTACCTGGTCAAGGACATGAAAAAGACCACCACCATCGGCCTGCTGGCCGCCGCCGGAAAAAGGGGGGTGGAGCAGCAGGAGTTCATCGCCAAGGCCACCTTCGACGACACCCCGGCGGGCGGGTGGGATCCCAAAGCCCGTGTCGAGGCGCAACGGCGCGACGGCGTGGACGCCGAGATCATCTACGCCTCGCTCGGCATGGTGCTCTGCAGCCACCTCGACTACGACTACATGGACGCCTGCTTCAAGGCCTACAACCGCTGGCTACAGACCTTCTGCGGCGAAGCGCCCGAGCGGCTGTTCGGCCTCGCCCAGACCGCGGTCACATCGGTGGATGACGCGATCAAGGATTTCGAGCGCGCCAAAGAAATGGGCTTCGTCGGCATGATGATGCCGGGCAATCCCCAGCAGGGGGACTACGACCAGCCGGAGTACGACGCCCTGTGGGAGTGCGCCGTGGACCTCGATCTGCCGATCTGCTTCCACATCCTTACCGCGCGCGGCGGGGAGATCGCGGCGGCGCTCGACAGCCACCGCGGCCACCCGCTCACCGCGTTCCTGAAAATCATGCGCACCGTGCAGGACATGATCGGCCTGTTCGTGCTGGGCGGTGTGTTCGAACGCCATCCCAAGCTCAAGATGATCTGCGCCGAGGGGGATGCCGGCTGGCTGCCGCATTTTTCCTATCGCATCGACCACGCGGTGAGCTTTCACAACCCCGGCGGCAACATCGAAGGGTTTTCCAAGATGCCGAGCGAGTACATTCGCGACAACGTCTGGGTCACCTTCCAGGACGACTGGAGCGCCTTCAAGGTGAAGGACCACCTGAACGTCGACCACCTGCTCTGGGCCAACGACTATCCGCACACCGATTCCACCTGGCCCTTCTCCCAGGATCTGCTGGCCCAACACACGGCCGGACTGACGGCCGAGGAAAGCCGCAAAATCCTGCGCGACAACGTGCGCTCGGTATTCAACCTGCCGCTGTCGTAGCGTCGTAGCGCCCTGATGCAGATGGCGTTTTTCTGTTTGCATCAATGCATCAATAATTTGATGCATTGATATATGAGAACCACCATCACCATCGACGAGGACAACGCCCGTCGACTGGAGCGGCTGCGCGGCGACGGCTCTTTTAAAGAGATCGTCAACCGTGCCCTGCGCGCCGGGCTGGACCAGATCGAGCAGCCGACGCGAGCGCCGGCCCGCGCAACATACCGCCTCGAACCGGCCGACCTGCGGCCGCGCCGCACCAACTTCGACAATGTGGCGGAGGTAATTGCCGAAGCGGAACGGGACGACTACAGCTGACCGCCGGTGATCCTGGTCGACGACAACCTGCTGATCTATGCCAAGAGCCACGATTCGGAATACCACGGGCCTGCGCGCCAATGGCTGGAAGAAACCATTAATCTGGGCGCTCGCGTGGGGCTGCCCTGGCCGTCGCTGCTGGCCTTCCTGCGCATCACCACCAACTCGCGCATTTTCGAACAACCGCTGCGACCCGCCGACGCCTGGACCCAGATCGACGAGTGGCTGGCGCTGGATAACACCTGGGTACCGGCACCCACGCAGCAGCACGCGGCGCTGCTCGGCACGCTGTTCCGGTCAACGAGTATCGGCGTTAATCTGGTCCCGGATGCACACCTGGCCGCGCTGGCCATGGAACACGGTCTGGAGTTGCTGTCGACCGACACCGACTTCGCCCGCTTCCCCGGCCTGCGCTGGCGCAACCCCCTGGTTTCCCAATGAGTGAACAACAACCCATCGCCATCGCCGCGGTCTCGGAACTGAAACCGGGCCGCTACCCCGAGTTCGACGAGCACGAAATCTACCGCCAGGTGCTGCGGCGCTTTCTGGCCGAATGGCCGGTGAAGCCGGCCGACATCAACGGCCTGCTGGCGGCACCCGCCGGCATGGCCTCCGGTGGCGGCGCGGACATTTTCATCCACGAGCACCTGTGCGAGGAACTCGGCATCCAGCCCCCGTTCGCCGACACCATGAACGCTGGAGGGTCCACCTACGGGCTGATGGTGCAGCGCGCCGCGGCGGCGATCCGCGCCGGACTCACCGACAGTGTGCTGTGCATCGGCGCCGGCACCTTCCCGAACGTCGGCTCCGGCGGCGCGGAGGCGAGCGCCCGGATGGCGGGTCACCAGGACTTTGACGCCCTGTACGGCATCTTCATCCCGCCGCTCTACGCGCAGGCCGCCACCCGCCATATGCACGAATTCGGCACCACCAAGGAGCAGATGGCCAAGGTGGCCGTGGCCTCTCGCCAGTGGGCCATGCGGCACCCCGAGGCACTGATGCGGCCGAAGGGCGAGATCAGCGTGCAGGATGTGCTGGATTCCAAGCCGATCGCCAGCCCCTTCAACCTGCTGGACTGTTCGGTCCCCTGCGATGGCGGCGCGGCGCTGCTGGTGTGCGACCAGTACGTGGCGCAGCGCGTCTGTCCGCGAGCGGCCTGGTTACTGGGATTCGGCGAAGCTCACACCCACTCCAACATCAGCCAGAGCCGCGATCTGATCAACATGGGCGGCAAAACCGCCGGCGACGCCGCCTACCGCATGGCGAATATCACGCCGTCGGAGATCGATGTTTTCGAACTCTACGACTCGTTCAGCTTCAACCCGCTGCTCAATGTGGAGAATCTCGGCGTGGTGCCGCCCGGCAAGGGGGGCGAGTTCTGGGACGAGATGCGCGGCGCACCCGGGGGCGACACCCCGGTCAACACCTACGGCGGGCTGCTCTCCTTCGGCCACACCGGCGACGCCTCCGGCCTGTCGATGATTGTCGAAGCCACCCGGCAGATCATGGGCATGGCCGGCGAGCGGCAGGTGGCGGACGTGGAAACCGCCCTGGTCCACAGCTACGGCGGCATGATGAGCGAACACTCGGTACTGATTCTGGGGGACCGGGCATGAGCGGCAGACCCATACCCGAGCTGACGGAACTGAACCGTCCCTTCTACGACGCGGTACAGCGGGGGGAACTGCAGATGCAGCGCTGCGACGACTGCACCGCCTGGGTCTTCTACCCCAACCACTGGTGCACTGCCTGTTACTCCGCCAACCTCAGCTGGACCCCCTGCTCCGGTTCAGGGAGCGTCTACAGTTTCTCGGTGGTGCACTACGCCCCTTATGAGTCCTACCGCGACGTCCCCTACGTGCTCGCCACCATCGAGCTGGCGGAAGGTCCGCACCTGATGACCAACCTGGTTAACTGCGACTGGGAAGATGTGGTCGTCGGGATGCCGGTGCGCCTGACCACGGAAGAACGCGCAGGCGGCTTCAAGGTACCGCAGTTCGAACCGGCGTAGCCACCCAGGGCGCCACCCCGTCGAAGGCCGGCAACGATCAGTACGGGTTCGGCGTATGAATCCCACCGGGATCCCAACCGGCGGTGGCGAACGGGACGATCGGCGACGTGATCTCGGGATTCTGTTCCTCTTCGCTGCAGGTCACCTGCCCGGTCCCGATATCGGGAATCTTGAACCACTCATTCTTCGGCCGGTGGTGTTTGAACCATAGACCATCAACGTCGTCCACCCGAAAGGTGCCTGAACCGCCGGGGTGAAATCCGGGCGGGCCGTCTTCGGGAATCATAAAAAAATTGTCAAGTTGCGCATCACAGTCCGCAAACCAGCAGGCACCGGCAAGCCCCAAGGTGCGACGCTGAACCATCGGCGCCCGGACGGAGCGGACTCGCACGGCTGCGGTGTCGGCCAGCGGCGCGGCCGCCCCCTGCTGAATCGTGTGAGTTAGTTCGTGCGCCAATAACCGCCGCGATGCGGCATCGTCCATCGTCAGTCCCCGCCTGCCGGAAACGATATCCCCGCCGAGAGTGAAGGCTTCCGCCCCCATCGATCTGGCCGCCGCTTCCGCGGCACCGTCTTCAAAAACCCGGACGCGGGAAAAGTCGTACCCGAAACGGGGTTCGAAATAATTTCGTGCCGCCGGTTCGAGCGCGCGGCCGTTCATACCCTGAAACTGCTCAAGATCGCCCGGGGCACGAGCCGTGGGGGCAGGGGACCGCTCCGTATCCCCACGCCTGGCAGCGGATACCGCACCCTGACCCGGAACGGTTCGGGTAACAACAAGATCGGCGATCCGGTCAGCTTCCTGCTCCCGGTGGTCATTCGGCGCGCCAACAGGCACCGATCCGCCGAACAGTCCGCCTCGATGCAACACCCCTGCCGACCTGGAATGCCTCGCCAACCGGGAGGGATTCACCGTACCTGCCGTGCACCCGGATTGCGCGGGTTGCACGGAGCGTCGCGCAGTAGACGTCTGATTAACAGCAAACATGGTTGCACCTCCTGGCCATCAGCGCGCGCTTCCCGGAACTGCCGGGACAACTCAACGACGACCCAGCACCGCCCGTAATTTCGCCCAGACCGCCACCGTCTCGGTACTCGGCGTGGGGATATAGAGGTCCAGCACCTCAACGGAATCGCCGCGCCGGACCATGCCCAGCGTGATCACCTGCCCATCGTCGGCGTGATCCTGCGGACGTTTCTGCACCAGGCGAAAATCATCGACGGCATCGTAGCGGCGGCCGATTGCCGGAGCATCACCGTGCACCATCAGCTTGAGGTCGAAAAAATCACCACCCCGCGCCTTGCCGATAATGGTCCAGCCCTCCGTCGTTTCCGCGCTCGGCTGCACCGCTGGCTCAACAACCGGCCGCTGGATGGCTGGTTGCTGAACGACAGGTTGCTGAACCACCTGCGGGGGAGCGACAGACGGCTGGCCCGCTGGTGGCGACGCCGACTGTTGTGCAACGCCCGCCGCGGTTTCCGGCAGCCCGGAACCGTCATCCCCTCCCAACAGACCGCCCTGAGTCAGCACCCCGAGCAGCGCCGCGATCGCCGTTACCAAACCCGCAAGGGCGGTTAGTATCCCCGGCATGGTCTGCCACCAGGACTGACCTTTTTCGTTACTCATACTCAATTTCACTCGATCAGCAGCGATCCTTACCAATCCCGATTGGCGGGGCGGGGAGCGCGTCGGCTACGATAGCAAAATTGCATCCCTGATCCGGCTTTTCTCAGGTACCGCCGGCACAGACAGAAACTTTGGTTCCGAGTGACCGATGTAGTCCCGACCATGATTGCTGCAGGTATCCGCATCCTCTTAATTGAGGACCACCAGGACATCGCCGAACTGCTGACCGACTATCTCGACGCGCAGGGCGCCATTGTTGACTACGCCGGCGACGGCGTAACCGGCCTGCACCTGGCGGTTACTAAACCGTGCGATGTCATCGTGCTGGACCTCGGCCTGCCTGGAATGGATGGTCTGGAGCTGTGCCGGCAACTGCGTCAGCTGGCACGCAGCGATGTACCCATCCTGATGTTGACGGCCCGCGACACGCTGACCGACAAGCTGAAAGGGTTTGAACAGGGCGCCGACGACTACCTGGTGAAGCCGTTCGAATTGGAAGAGGTGGCTGCCCGTGTCGCGGCGCTGCACCGGCGCACCCGGCCCGGCGGACCACAGGACGAACACCGGTACGCCGACCTGTCGTTGAATTCCCGCACCCGGGAAGTGTCCCGGAACGGCACACCCATCGAACTGAAACCCATTCCTTTCGCTATTCTCGACGCCTTACTGCGTGCGGCTCCCAACGTGGTGCCCCGCGCCGAACTGGAGCGGGCTGTCTGGGGTGACGAGCCGCCCGACAGCGACGCGCTGCGCACCCATGTCGCCGCCCTGCGCCGCGCCGTCGACAAACCGTTCGACCAGCCGCTACTGCAGACCGTCCATGGCGTCGGCTACCGGCTCCGGGAACCGGAATGACCGAAGACCCCAATCTGCTCAGCCGAATCGCCCGGGTGTTCGGGTTCCAGGCGCTGTTCATCACGGTGGCGGTGATCCTCAGCGTGTTTCTGGTACGAATCATCCTCGAAGAAGTGCTGGTAAGGCGTGCCCTGGAACTGGAGGCATCCTTTTTCGCCGAGCGGCTTGTCTCGGACCCCGACGCGTCCTTGCCGATAACCCGCAACCTGCTCGGATACGTCGACGGCGCAGATCCCGCGCCGCCCGCATCCCTGACCGCCCTGGCCGACGGACTGCATTTCGAGGTACTGGTACCCGAAGTGGACCCGGAACTGACCCACCCGGTCCACGTCTCCACCCTGGCGGACAAACGGCGGCTGTATCTCGTGTTTCGCGCCGCCAACATCGACCGGCTGGTGTTCTTCTTCGGCATCCTTCCCCTCACCGCCGCACTGCTGCTGGTATACCTGAGCGGCTGGGTTGGATTCCGCCTCTCCCAGCGCGCCATCTCACCGGTCATCGCACTCGCGCGCCGCGTCGCGCGCCTTGATCCGGCAACACCGGGCGATCCGCTGAGCAACGATTTCCGCGAGGGCGAAGCCCACGCCCTGGCAAGAGCCATCGACCGTTTCACTTGGCGATTGCAGACATTTATCGAGCGCGAAAGGCAATTCACCGCCGACGCCAGCCACGAACTGCGCACGCCGGTTACCGTCGTCAACGGCGCCGCGGAAATGTTGGCAGCCGAACCTCACCTATCAGAAAAGGGACGCGCGCGGGTCGCCATGATCCGGCGCAACGCCCAGACCATGTCGGAGCTGATCGACACCCTGCTCACCCTGGCCAGGGAGCAGGAAACCACCAGCGCCGAACCGACCCTGGTCAACGATGTGGTGGCGCAGTGCGTGGAAAATTGCGCGCCGCTGCTGGCGGACAAACCCGTCACGGTGACGGTCGAGGCGCCATACGAGTTGCGCTTGCACGTGCCGCGCCAATCGGTCGCCATCGTGCTGGGAAACCTGATCCGCAATGCCTGCCTCTATACCAGCAGCGGCAATGTGAACATCCGTATTACCGGCGACCGGGTCGAGGTAACGGACACAGGACCGGGTATCCCGGTGGGGGATATCCGGAACGCCCAGCAGCGCGGCTGGCGCCGTCAGGGTCAAAGCACCGATGGCGCCGGTATCGGCCTCGCCCTGTCACAGCGATTTTGCGAACGCCACGCCTGGCAACTGAAGCTGGAAGAGCGCCCCGACGGCCCCGGACTGAAAGCCACGGTGCTCTTTTTCGCCTGACGGGCTCAGGCTGCCGCGGACCGAACCTCCCCGAGGTCTGAACCCGGGGGAGTGACCTTTCTAAATTTTTTCCCGTTTGCACTTTCTTAACCTTTGCTTGGCGGTCGCTTAACGACCCATCCGACTACTGGCGTCCAGGATTACTGCCTCCTGGAGAGCAACGCCATGAAAAGGTCATTTCGTCACCTCCTGCACGCCGGCGCCATCATGGCCGCTGCTTTCGCCGGCGCCGCCCACAGCGACACCGTCGGAACCGTGGCCACCGCAAGTTCCGCCGTCTCGGTGCCGGAGCTACCGCTGGTCGGCAGCGGTACGCTGAAGTGGTACGGGCTGCGCATCTACGACGTCGAGTACCGCGAAGCCCCCGATGCCTGCACACCGCGCATTCTGCGCATCACCTATGCCCGCCGCATCCCGACCCACCGGCTGATAAAGGCGACCCGGGAACAGTGGCAGGAAATCGGCGTCGCTGACGAAAGTGCCGTACGGGCCTGGCTGCGCGAAGCGGGCGCACTGTGGCCAGACATCGAGCCTGGCGACCACCTGCTGTTACTGGTCGACAGCGACGGGGCGTCGCACTTCTTCGGCTCCGACGGTTTCCTGGGCACCATCCAGGACCCCGCCTTCGGCACCGCGTTCATCGCCATCTGGCTCAGCCCGGATACCACCGAACCCAAGCTAAGAGCACAACTTCTCGAAGGAGGTTCTTCATGTCCCGTCATTTCGTTCTGACCCGCTTCGGCAAAACTGCCGCGCTACTGGTCACCCTGTTTGCCCTGGGAGGTTGTATGAGCGTCAAACCGGAAATCTACGCCGGCACCGAGCCGGAACTGCGCCTGGAGGAGTACCTGAACGGTCAGGTCACCGCCTGGGGCATCGTCCAGGATCGCAAGGGGAAAGTTCTGCGCCGCTTCGAGGTCGATATGGTCGGCGAATGGGAAGGCGACTCCGGCACCCTGCACGAAACCTTCCGTTATGCCGACGGCGAAGAGTCGCTGCGCATCTGGCGCATCAGGAAAGAGAGCGACACCCGCTACAGCGGCGGCGCCGACGATGTGGTGGGCAGCGCCACCGGTATCCGTGCCGGTAATGCGCTGAACTGGCGCTACGTGCTGGCACTCGAGGTGCAGGGCCGCACCTGGAACATCAGTTTCGACGACTGGATGTACCTGCTCGACGAGCGCACCCTGGTGAATAAAGCGACCATGCGCAAGTTCGGTTTTCGCGTCGGTGAAGTGACGCTGTTCTTCCGCAAGGAGGAGGCCTGAGACCATGTCCCGCTACGAACTTAGCGGCAAACGGGTCTGGGTGACCGGTGCATCCTCCGGCATCGGCAAGGCGCTCTCCACCGCACTGGTGGACGCCGGCGCCCGGGTCGTATTGAGCGCCCGCAGCCGTGAGACGCTCGACCAGCAGGCCGAACAGCTCGGCCGCAAACAGGCTTTTGCCGTCCCGCTGGATGTCACCAGCCGAGAAGCCAACCAAAAGGCGGTCGAGCAGATCCGCTGGCTGCTCGGCGGTATCGACCTGGTCATCCTGAACGCCGGCAACTGTGAATACGTCGACGTTCAGCGGTTCGATGCAGCGCTGTTCGAGCGCCAGGTGCAGGTGAATTTCCTCGGTATGGTGTACGGCATCGAGGCGGCGCTGCCGCTGCTGCGCGAATCGGACACCCCGTATCTGGTGGGCGTCAGCAGCATGTCCGCCTACAGCGGACTGTCGCGCGCCGAGGCGTACGGTGCCACCAAGGCGGCGATCCGCAACCTGTTGCAGTCGCTGCGGGTGGACCTGCGGCCGGAGAACATCGACGTCAGCGTCGTCTGCCCCGGGTTTGTCGAAACACCGCTGACCGAGCGCAACGACTTCCCCATGCCTTTCAAAGTGAGTGCCGCACAGGCGACGGATGCCATCATCAAAGGAATCTCGCGGCGACGTGCGGAAATCCACTTCCCGCGCCATTTCGGCTGGCTGGTAAAGCTCTATGGCGCCCTGCCGGGGAGCTGGCACACCCGGCTGGGACAGTACACCGTGCGGAGCAACCCGTCATGAAGATCGCCGTCGTCGGCAGCGGCATCTCCGGCATGACCGCCGCGCACCTGCTCGCCCGCCGCCACGAGGTGCACCTGTTCGAGGCTGATAAACGCCTCGGCGGTCACACCCACACCCACGACATTACCCTGGACGGTCAATCGTACGTCATCGACACCGGCTTCATCGTCTACAACGACCGCACCTATCCCAACTTCCTGAAGCTGCTCTCTCAACTTGGCGTCGCGGGCCGCAAGACCGGCATGAGCTTCAGCGTGCGCTGTGAGCAGACCGGACTGGAGTACGCGGGCTCCAGCCTCAACAGCCTGTTCGCCCAGCGCAGTAACCTGCTGCGCGTCGGCTACCTGAAAATGTTGCTGGAGATCCTGCGTTTCAACCGCCAACTGCGCGAGCAGAACGGCACCCTGGAACAATGGGAGAGTCTCGGCGGCTACCTGGACCGCAACGGTTACTCACGCCGCTTCGTCGACCACTACATCGTGCCGATGGCAGCGGCCATCTGGTCCGCGACCCACGAACGGGTGCTGGAATTTCCGCTGGAGTTCTTCGCCCGTTTCTTTCTCAATCACGGCCTGCTGGACCTCGCCAACCGCCCGCAGTGGTACGTGGTCGAAGGCGGATCGTGCCGCTACATCGAACCGCTGACCGCCAGTTACCGGGACCGGATCCACCACACCGCCCGCGTTGTATCGCTTGTTCGAGAAACCGACCAGGTCATGCTCAAATTCGAGGGCGGCGACGCCCGGCAATTTGACCACGTGGTACTGGCCTGCCACGCCGATCAGGCGCTCGCGCTGCTGGAGCGGCCCGCCGATGCGGAACGCAACATTCTCGGCGCCATCCCCTACCAGCCGAACAGCGCCGTGCTGCACACCGACGACCGTCTACTGCCTAAGCGGCGCGGCGCCTGGGCCGCGTGGAATTACCATGTCACCGGCGCCGATCAGCCGGCCGCCCTGACCTACAACATGAACCTGTTGCAGGGCATCACTGCGCCGCACAC
>JAYZWP010000226.1:0-11557 GCA_036142245.1 Pseudomonadota bacterium
GCTGAGCCGCTCCGCCCGCACCGTCCGCGCATACCGCTCCGGCTCCCGGTGGAAATTCTCCCGGCAGGTGGACGAACAGAAGTAGTAGCCCCGGCCGTGATGGATCGCCATGGCCGCGGCATTCCGCAATTCCAGGCGCATGTGACAGACCGGATCCTCAAACAGCGTGGGCGCATTCGACGCGGCCTGTATCATCTTGCGAGGGCTCCGTCTGGAATGGTCATAACTGCCGCCTCCCGATGTCCGATCAATATATCTGGCTGCTCTGGTCGTCGACACTGGTCGCCGCATGGCTGTTGTTGTACGGCCTTTTCCCCGCGCAGCGGGCGATCATGCTGCGGATGGCGCTCATTACCGCGCCCCTCGGCCTTACCGAGCCACTGTTCGTGCCGGAGTACTGGTCACCGCCCAGTCTGTTCGACCTCGCGCGCAGGACCGGGTTTGACATTGAGAGCCTGCTGTTCTGCTTCGGCATCGGCGGCGTAAGCGCTGTACTCTACCCCTTGGTTAGCGGACGCAGCGTGACCGGCGTGGCACCGGCTGAGCGCGGTCGTCGGCGGCACCGCTACCACCGCCTGGCGCTGGCGGCGCCCTATTTCTCGTTTCCCCTGCTCTGGCTGCTGCCGTGGAACCCTATCTACGCCGGTGCTGGCGCACTGATTGTCGGCGCCATCGCCACCATGCTCTGCCGTCCCGACCTGCGCCGCGTAACCTGGATCGGCGGGCTGCTGTTCCTCGGCTACTACATCCCCTTCACTCTGGTGATCGAACTCGCCGTCCCGGGTTACATTCACAGAGTCTGGACGCTGGATGCCCTGTCCGGGTTGTTCATCGCCGGAATTCCCGTCGAGGAGTACCTGTTCGCCATTACCTTCGGTATGTACTGGGCGGGTGTTTACGAACATTTCGCCTGGCTCAGGTTCACCCCGGCGCGCCGGTGAAGCGTCGATTTAAAGCGTTCGGCATACCCGGCAGCCGTAAGCGGTTGCTTTCGCTCAAGCAACCGCCCAGCGGCGGGCAAAGAAATTGTATAGAGGCACAAAGACCAGGCCGCCGAAAAAACCGTACAGAAAGCTCTCCACCAGGCCCAGCAGAAACCCCCACCAGGTGAGCCACTGGAACGCCGGCAGCAGTTGCTCCAACAATTGGTGCATGTGAACACTGTGGGGCGTCACCAGTCCCCATAGCACGCAGAAGACGAAATTCACCGCCACCCAGGTGCCGGTCGCCCAGCTCACCACTTTCCACCGCAGCAGCACGGCTAACGACCCTCGGTTCGGTTGGAATCAAACGGCGGTGACCCCTTGTCCGCCGATCCCCGCGAACCGCCTTCGTCATCACTTGCCCGCCCCCCATGATGGCCGTGGCCGAACAGATGCATACCCCCGCACAGCGCCAACACAACCAGAAAAAACCAGTTCTCAGACAACCATTGCATCAGTAGTTCCTCCTTTATCCAACATAGGAAATCCGGTCTACGCCCACCAGCTCGACCCACCATAACGCCCGTCGGCCCGGAATCACACGGCCAACTTGCGCCTTCCTTTATGCACCTGTGTATACGCATAACAGGCCAAGTCATCGATGGCGAACTGGGACGGATCCTTGTCGCAATAGTCGATCCGCTGCAGCAGATCGCTGATCAACGCCACGCGGGCGCGTCGTTTATCATCCGCCGCAACGATATTCCAGGGCGCCGCTGCATGATCGGTGGCCACCAGCATGGCATCACGCGCCAGGCTGTAGTCGTTCCACAACGCCTGCGCCTGGCCATCAACCGGGCTGATCTTCCACTGTTTGAGAGGGTCCTCAAGGCGCGCCGCCAGCCGGCGGGCCTGCTCGTCACGGCTGATATCCAGGTAGTACTTGAGAAGACAAACACCGGAATCAACCAGCATCCGTTCGAAGTGCACCACCTGGCCAACAAAACGCCGGTAGTCATCTTCCGAACAAAACCCCATGACCCGCTCCACGCCGGCGCGGTTGTACCAACTGCGATTGAACAGGACGAACTCACCGGGCGCTGGTAGCTGGGCAACGAAGCGCTGGAAATACCAGCTTCCGCGCTCGCGGTCCGACGGCGGGCCCAGCGCAACGACACGGGTTTCACGGGGGCTCAGATGGCGAACCACCCGCTTCACCACACCATCCTTGCCGGCGGCGTCGCGCCCCTCGATCAGAATCAGTATCTTGTCGCCGCAGCCGATAAAGTGTTTCTGCAACTTGACCAGCTCGATCTGCAAACGCCGCAACTTCGCCCGATACGGTGCTCGGTTCATCCCGACGTCACCCTTCCCGGGATCCGGTTAACAGCCGCCGCCATCCCTCCGGCGACGGGAGAAATGCGGCCGGCACCTGCTGCCGATAGGCCGCGTAGGCTCGCGGAAACCGGTTTTCCATGTCCCGCTCCTCGCGTCGGGCAAGCCGGTAATAAGCGAAGACGATGACGGGAAACAGTACCAGGGTCGGAATCGTTGGCCAGTGCACCAACTGGCCGAATATCGCCAGAAAGATGCCGGTGTACTGGGGATGCCGCACCACGGCGTAAAGCCCGTCCGTCGCCAGGGTGCCAGCCGTGTTGGCGCGGTAAACCTCACGCCAGCCCTCGATAAGCAGGGAGAGACCGAAAAACACCAGACTGTAGCCCACCAGCATCTCGATCATGGCACCCGCATCGCCCCAACCAAACAGCGTCGCCCAAAGGTGCCCCCGCAAATGCAGCCAGGGAATATCGAGCCCCAGGAACCCGGTCAGCAGATAGATGGTCAGCGGAAAGCCGTACATCTCCGCGTAGAGCGCGATGATGAACGCCTGGATCAGCCCAGCGCCCGCCCACTCCCGCCATCGTTTGGGTGCGACGTAGCGGTAGAGCACCCAGGAGACGATCACCACCATGACGAGAGCGAGCCCCCAGGCGCCTCCCAAGGTCACTGTCCGGTCATCCATTTATCACTGCTCCCGTGGTAGTTCCATCACACAGCTGTTTCGCGACAATCGGATTGCATTGACTCAACCTTGCACACGTAAAGACCCGCCGGACGCGGTATGCCCCCTTCGTTATATGTATAGGTCGTCGCGCCGCATGGGCAGAATCACTTTCTCTCCCCTCTTGCCGGCCAGAATCTGATATACGTTTGTGCTTCCCTCGCCGAAAAAATGGGCTGATCCGGCCATGTAGAGCCGCCAAAGACGAAAGGTTGCCTCACTGGAGGCGGCGACCACGGCGCTGCGATGTGCCTCCAAAGCGCGAATCCACTTGCGTAGCGTTAGGACGTAATGACGGCGCAGACTCTCAACATCGAACAACTCGAACCCCGCTGCCTCCATGCCGGAGCAGACATCGCTCACGCGCGCCAGCTCACCGTCGGGAAAAACATGGCGATTGACAAAGCGCGTAATCGGTGTCGCATTCCAGCCGCTGAAATGCGTGATCCCGTGATTGAGAAACAGGCCGCCGGGCGCCAATACGCGATGGATGGTGGCGAAGTAGTGCGGCAGTTCTTTCACACCCAGGTGCTCAAACATACCGACACTGGTTACGCGATCGTATTGTGCGTCCTCGGGAAGATTTCGGTAATCCAACAACTCAATCCGGACGCGGTGTTCCAACCCCTCCGCCCGAACCCGGTCCCGGGCATAACGGTACTGTTCCTCACTCAACGTGATGCCGTGCGCGGTTACGCCGTAATGCCGTGCGGCCCAACGGACCAAGGCACCCCAGCCACAACCGATATCCAGCAGCTTTTGACCCGGTTGCAACCTGAGCTTGCGGCAGATGTAATCGAGCTTGTCTCTCTGGGCTGCATCCAACGGCTGATCAGCACTGGCGAAATAGGCGCAGGAGTACACCATTTCCGGATCCAGCCAGAGGCGATAAAACGCATTTCCGACATCATAGTGGTGGGCGATGCTGTCCCCGGAATTGCGGGCGCGCTGTCGCCATTTTTTTGTGCCGACGCGGCTGGGGGCCGCGGTCGGCGCATGCTGCTTCAGCAGCCACGCGTCGCGCAGTAAGCGTAACTTCCGGCTCGTTTGGAACTCGAGCGTTTCGATGTAGGGGATGAGCCCAAATGCCGCTTCAACATCCCCTTCGATATCAATCAATCCGGCAAGATAGTCTTCTCCCAACCGGGTTACATCGTTATTAACGCAGAGCCTGGAGATGGCCGCCGGGTGGTTGAACACGATTTCACAGCGCGGTTGCCTGCTCGCACGGGAAACTTGTTCAGCAGCGACGCGAAACCTGATCGGGCCGGTGTATTTGGCAAATAACTCACCCAGGATTCTGCGGCTTACCGCCAGAGACTTGTTATTCCAATAGTCGAACAACTCTCCAGATGGTACAGGCAAGCAGTCTGCGCTGTTCAAGCCGGCGGGAGGGGTCGGGCTATCGGTCCAGGCACCGGCCTGAACGGACTGACCCCGACTCGGCCCCGCCCTCATGCTGCATCCTCGCCTGATGCTGCGCCTTCCCGCACACGATAAAGTTTTTCCACAGGAAGCACCGCGACCAGGCCGTCCCCCGCCAGACCGGTCGTCGCCGCATTGACGATACATTCCGCAACGCCTTCGGCCTGGTCGGCACGGATGAAGATTTCGATCCGGCTGTGGCTCACTAGCCAATCGCTGCTGTAGAAGTTGGCCAAATCACCGTAACCCTTCACTTTGGTCACGCTGATACCGGGCACACCGCGCTGATGCAAGGCTCGCTCGACCGCCGCGAGCTTTTCCTGTCGCACTATCGCTGTCACTTTGCGGTAATCCATAAACGCCTCCTCCGGCGGTCCGAAAATGTCAGGCTGACGTTCTCTGCAACCTCATTCCGACCGGCTCAGGACGGAACCCACGACACCCGTTATCCAGACACCGGGTTTTCCCCGACCAATAACCGATCGTCTGATTCGAATCGATAGGGGGGAATGAGCAGATTGGTGGGTGCCGGCACCCCTTTGAACACGCGGCCCGCCAGATCGAATCGGGAACCGTGACAGGGACAGAAGTAACCCCCCATCCAGGCCGCACCGAGATCGGCAGGCGCCCGGTCAGGGCGATAGGTGGGAACGCACCCGAGATGCGTGCAAACCGCCACGGCGACAAGAATATCCGGTCGCAGGGATCGGAAGCGGTTGCGCATGTACTCAGGCTGCTGGCTACTGATCTTGGAGTCCGGATCACGCAGCCGGATGGCCAGTGTCGGGTTTGCCAAGTCATCGATTTGCTCCTGGGTACGGCGTAGCACCCAGACCGGTTTACGCCGCCATTCCACGGTTACCTGCTTGCCGGGCGCCAGTCCGGCCAGGGGCACCGCGATGGGCGCCCCCGCGGCTTGTGTGCGTGCACTGGGTTTCATGGAACTGACGAAGGGAACGGCCGCAGCGCCGATACCGACGCCCGCCAGGGCCGCGGTCGCCCCACGCAACAGACGGCGCCGGTCCGCGGATAACGCCCCGTCGTGCGTTGCGCCGGCGGCGACGGGAACCTTTTGCGTCATAACCGCACCCGATTAAGCCGGTGCGTGTTTCCGACCACGGAGACGGGGCTGAAACTCATCGCCGCGGCGGCCATGATGGGGCTCAGCAGCAACCCGAACGCGGGATAGAGAACCCCGGCCGCAACAGGAACTCCCGCCGCGTTGTAACAGAAGGCCCAGAACAGATTCTGGTGAATGTTGCGCATGGTGGCGCGGGACAGGCGCCGGGCGCGAACGATGCCGTGCAGGTCCCCTTTCACCAGGGTGACGCCGGCGCTCGCCATGGCGATATCGACCTGAGCCCGGGCCAGGGCCGAGGCGTCGTTGATACCATCGTCGATCGAAGCGACCACGCCCGGCAGGCCCGCCTCCAACCGGGCACAGCGCACTCGCCTTGCTACTCGTCCGCCTTACCCGACATACCGCCGTGCATCATCCCCATGCCACCGCCCATCATGCCCATGCCATCACCCATCATCCGCATGCCGTGCATCATCTCCATGCAGCCCTGCATTTTTTGGTGCATCTGTTCCCGGTCGGATGCATCTATGACGCCGTCGCCGTTGGCATCCATCATGGCGAACCGCTCCCCGGCACGTTCCAGGAATTCGTCTCTGGTGACCTCGGTGTCGCCGCCACCTCTCATCTTGTTCATCATCTTGCCCATCATTCCCATGCCGCCCATCATGCCATTGCCGTGCACACCCATACCGGAGCCATCCTCGCCCTCGTGATGGGCCGCCTGAAGGGAACCGATCATCAGCGCCGCCGTAGCCGCCACCACTATTCCACTCATCGCTTGTCGTATCGCCATTACAACCTCCTGATACTCGAGAGAACACTAAACATCTCTAGCCGACCGCAGCAGCGCGGTAAGCGGAATTTAGGACCTAGGTCCAGCACGCAAGTCAATGTTCGTCGCACGAAATCGTGACCCTGATCAGGCACCAAAAACTGATTGACCCGGTGCCCTACCCGACAGCGGCAGGCCCATGAAGTGACGCCTTGCCAGGCAGTGGCCGTTGCGTATAGGCAGCCAAAGATTCCCCGGGGTTATTACTGCATTCCGGGAGAGCGTTCTCTGCCGAGATGGTTGGCGGCCGGTGCCATCAACAGCGGTCCGAGCACGGAAACCGCCACCGTGGTCAGCACCAGGACGGCATATGGGCCTTGCGTGATGTGGCCCTGCTCAAATCCAAGGGTGGCGATGATGAGGCCGACCTCACCACGCGCCACCATGCCAAGTCCGATAACTCAGCGCTCGCGTCACGCGCCAAACAAACCGCCGATCACCTCGCATGCTATCGCGATGCTAGTCAGCGCAACGGTCAACGACTACATCTTGGCAGGCGCTACACGACCAAACCCGATCCAAGTACCGTAAGTCTGGCAACATCAAGACCTCGACTATTCAACGGATGAATTGTTAGTCACCCGAGATTTGATAGTTAAGAATTATCTCGAACTGTAGCCCGTTTCAATAACAAGGAATTACCAATCACCGTGAGGGAACTGGTGGTCATGGCCACAACGCCGATCATCGGGTGCAACAAACCCAGCGCGGCGATTGGAATGGCCGCGATGTTGTAGATCCAAGCCCAGAACAGGTTTTGCACAATCTTGCGAAACGTGGCGCGGGACAAGCGAATGGCCTCGACGAATTTAGTCAGTTCGCCCTTCACCAGAGTGACGTCGGCAGCCTCAATGGCCACATCCGCACCGGCGCCAATGGCGACACCGACATTGGCCTGTTTCAAGGCCGGCGCATCGTTAATGCCATCGCCCACCATGGCCACCTTGTCGCCATGCTGCGCCTGCAGTTTTCGAATGGCCTCGACCTTGCCTTCCGGCAACACGCCCGCCAATACTGTATCGACACCCACCTGCTGCGCCACGTAGCGGGCGGTGCGTTCATTGTCGCCGGTGACCATGGCCACCTGCACGCCCAGCGCGTGCAGGCTGGCAATGGCGGTTCGGGAGTCGGCCTTGACGATATCCGCGACGGCAACCAGTCCGGCAATTTCGTTGTCGAGCGCAACCAGCATGGCTGTCTTGCCTTCGGTCTCCAGCTGAGTCAACGGTGCGTCCAGATCACCGATCTCGATCTGCAACTCGTCCATCAAACGGCGACTGCCAACGTGGGCAATCCGCCCGTCGACGCTACCTTTAACGCCTCGGGCGGTGAGCGATTCAAAATCGGCGACACGCGGGACGGCAATGCCACGCGACTTTGCGCCGTTGACAATGGCCTCGCCCAGAGGATGCTCGGATCCAGCTTCCACCGACGCGGCCGCTCCGAGCACAGCCTCCTCGGTAAACCTTCCACTGACGATGACATCGGTGAGCGCGGGCCGGCCTTCAGTGATGGTGCCGGTTTTATCCAGCACTACCATTTTGATGTCTTTGAGCGTCTGGATCGCTTCACCCGAGCGGATCAACACGCCTCCTTCGGCCCCCATGCCGGAACCGACCATGATCGCGGTGGGCGTTGCCAGCCCCAGGGCACAAGGGCAGGCGATAACGAGCACGGCGACAGCAGCGAGAATGGCCGCCATCAGCGGTGACAGAGAGGGATCAACCCAGGGTAAGAAGCCTCCGCCCCAAGCTCGTACCGGTCGCAGCGTATCCGCCCAAATCAGCCAGGCGGCGAAACTGGCCAGGGCAATCAGGATCACGCCGGGTACAAAACGGGCGGTGACCCGATCGGCAAACTCCTGGATCGGCACCTTGGAACCCTGGGCCTCCTCCACCAGACGAATCACCTGAGCAAGAAACGTATCGGCGCCCACCTTGGTCGCCCTGACTTGCAATAAGCCCTCTTTGTTAATAGTGGCACCAATGACGGTGTCGCCGACAGTTTTCTCCACGGGCACCGATTCACCGGTGGCAATGGATTCATCCAGATGACTGGTACCGCTCAGCACTTCACCATCGGTCGGCACTTTGCCACCCGGGCGCACGACCATGACGTCACCCACCGCCAGCTCGGCAATAGGCACCTCCACTTCCTCGCCTTCCGCGTTGAGGACGTTCGCCGTTTTCGCCCCCAAGGTCAGCAGCCGCTTAATCGCCTGCGAGGCGCGCCCCTTGGCCCGCGTTTCCAGATATTTACCCAACAAGTGAAAAGTCATGATGGTGGAGGCCATCTCAATAAAGGACGTCATCGGGTAGATAAAACCGACCAGACCAATCAGGTAGGGGGGCAAACTGCCGAGGGAGATCAGCACGTCCATGTTGGCTGTGCGGTTCGTCAACGAACGCCAGGCTGATCGATGGGTCGCCAGGCCGCCTTTAAGAAACACCACGGGGAAGGCGAGAATTGCGATGATTAATAAGTAGCCTGGAATCGGTTGCCAGAACATTTGCGGAACCATCAGCAGCATGATCAGGGTCGTCGGTATCGCGGCAAACCAAAGACGATGCCATGCCTCTTTCAGGTAACGTTCTTCGGCCGCCACCTCTCCGCCAGACGCGGAAGCCGCAGAGCCGACCTCGAGTGCGGCCACTTCATAGCCCGCCCGTTCGACGGCGGCCTTGACCGCCTCGGGCTGCACCTGATGCGAGTGGTAGGTGACCGTGACCCGATGGGTGGCAATATTTGTAGCCACCGACGACACCCCATCCAGGCGTTTTAACGAGGTCGCCACCAGGCCCGCACAGTGATCACTGCCCATGCCGGGAACTATCAGGGAAAGTTCTTTGATGCCCGGCTCGCTTACCGAGTCTACATCGTAGCCAGCTTTTTCGACCGCGGTCTGGAGTTGTGTAGCATTCAGCACGTCCCGTTGATAACGCACTTCGACGCGATGATTAGCGATGTTCGTGTCAACTGATTGAACGCCTGAAAGCCTTTTCAGTGAAGTGGACACGAGGCCGGCGCAGTGGTCGCTGCCCATACCAGGCACAACGAGACGTGCGGTCGCCAACTCAGTCGTAAATGCTTGCAAGTCTTCGTTGCCAGTTTCGCGGGCGTCGTGGTGATCCTGGCCTGCCGGCGTCGCGCTCATTCAAACCTCCTTAATGCTGACCGAAAGAAGACCACAATGTTCTTTCTTAACGGTACTCGGTACTGGACCAAGTGCCAGCGTGGCATGCTTGTCTAGCCTAATCTTAGCCAGTCTGGTCTATCGAAACGCAATAGAATCAGACCCAAGTCATATCAATCAATTATCGCCATTCGATCTCATTGCAACGGGCACCACTCGACGATGCTGAACGTTCTTTCTTGTCCGTCTAATGATGGTGATGGTTGTCCAGGTGGTCATCGTCATGAGGGTGCCCGCTGCCCCCGGCCTGGAGCGTTTCGCCGTCATCGGGGCTGTCCTTCGTCGAGTCTAGTATCGACGGCGGCACCCTCCAACGCAGAGACCTCTTCCCGCTCATGGCGATGGGCACAGCCATCCGTGGACCCCACTCAGACGCTTACCGGCACTGTATCGCCGTCGCCTACAGCTTCGATAAGGGGACAAATGATCTCACCGGAACCGTCACCGTCGGGCATCGACCCCCATTCGCGACAGGCCGCTTCCATGCGAGTTTGCAGGGCAGTGAGCTCCGCCAACCGCGCCCGGTTCTCCTCGATTCTTCGGTCCATGATCCTCCGAACCTCGGGGCAGGGTGAGCGCCCGGCATCGCTATCGGCGAGAATCTGTTTGATCTCGGCGAGTTTGAAGCCGAGGCTCTGGGCGGCCCGGATAAAGCGCAGCCGCTTTACATCCCCCGGCGCATAGCGGCGATAGCCGTTGGCGGGATCCCGCGACGGCGACAGCAACCCCAGTTTCGTGTAGTGCCGCACGCTGTCCACACTTACACCAACCAGGTTGGCCAGCTCGTTAACAGTCATAACGTTACCTCCCCAACACTCAGTGCGCACCGGTTTCGGCACGCCCTGGCGTCGCGCCCGCGCGACCTCGATGCCAGACAAAAAACAGCGCAGGTATCACGGCAAGGGTCAGCAGCGTGGCGCTCACCATCCCACCGACCATGGGGGCCGCAATGCGCCGCATCACTTCGGAACCGGTACCGCCGCCCAGCATGATGGGCAGCAAACCGGCCACGATGGCAGCCACCGTCATCATGATGGGCCGTACCCGCAGCAGCGCGCCGCTCACCACAGCGTGACGGATGTCCTGCCCGGTAAGAATGCCGCCGGCCTGCTCCACCTCCTTGCGGCGCGTCGCCAGCGCCTGGTTCAGATAGGTCAGCATCACCACGCCGATCTCCACCGCTACTCCGGCCAGGGCGATGAAGCCGACCCCTACGGCAATGGAAAGGTTGTAATCGAGCAGGTAGAGCAGCCACACACCCCCAACCAGCGCCAATGGCAGGGTGAAGAGGATTGCGACCACTTCGAACAGGCTACGGAACGCGAGGTAGAGCAGCAGCACGATGATGACGAGCGTTGCCGGCACCACAACGGTGAGACGCTCGACCGCCCGTTGTAGATACTCGAACTGCCCCGACCATTCGATAGCGTAACCGGCCGGCAGATCGACCCGCTCGGCGACGCGCTGCTGCGCCGCCGTCACGTAAGAGCCCAGGTCCCGCCCGGCGATGTCGACGAACACCAGCCCGGTGGGACGCGCATCTTCGGTCTTGATCACCGCCGGCCCTTCTTCAACGCTCACCCGAGCGACATCTATCAGCGGCACTTGAGCGCCCGTAGGCGTAATGACAGGTAACAGGCGCAACCGGTCGAGCGAATCGCGCACGCTTTGTGGATAGCGCAGGTTGACCGGATAGCGCTCCAACCCCTCCACGGTCTGCGTGACATTCATGCCGCCCACCGCGGTGCGTACGACCTCCTGCACGTCGGCGATGTTGAGCCCCAGCCGGGCCGCCGCCACCCGGTCGATATCGACCGTCAGGTAGCGCCCGCCGACGACACGTTCCGCGAAGGCGGAGACCGTGCCCGGTACGTCAGCCAGTGCCGTTTCGATATCGGCGCCGACACGCTGAATAATGTCCAGATCGGGGCCCGATATCTTTATGCCGACCGGCGTCTTGATGCCGGTGGCAAGCATGTCGATGCGGGTCTTGATCGGCATGACGAAGGCGTTGGTCACGCCCGGCAGGTTCAGCCGCGCC
>JAYZWP010000227.1:0-3741 GCA_036142245.1 Pseudomonadota bacterium
ATACCCGGGAAGCCAGGGCACTGGACGAAGAGGACTACGACGCCTGGTTCGGCATGCTGACCCAGGACCTGCAGTACTGGATGCCGGCCCGGGAAACCCTGTTCCGCAGGGACGAGGCGCCCGACGACCCGCGGCGGATGAACTTCTACCATGACACCTTGGACAGCCTGAAGATGCGGGTCTCGCGCCTCGGCACCGGCACCGCCTGGTCGGAGAATCCGCGCACCCGCTACCGTCACCTGGTGACCAACGTGGCGGTCACACCGGCGCAGCAGCCCCATGAGTTCAACGCCAACTCCAACGTCATCGTCTACCGCAACCGGCTGGACCGGGAGGAGTCATGGCTGGTGGGGGCGCGCGAGGATCTGCTGCGGCGCGTGGCGGGAGACCTCAAGATCGCGCGGCGCAAGATAACCCTCGACCAGAACGTGCTACTCAGCAAGAACCTGAACGTTTATCTCTGACGTTCTGTGCGGTGCCTGCTGCCCGCGAAGCGGGTGAGCCTGTTCGGGGTGCGGAGTTCACGGTAGACGGGGGAGAATAGTCGGTACCTTTCGCATCCATTCGACTCGGTTATTCAGTTCTGCCATGGACCTTCCCCGCAACCCCACCCGCGCCGTACGCATCGGCACCATTACCATCGGCGCCGGCAACCCCATCGCGGTGCAGAGCATGTGTGCCACCAGGACCACGGATCTCGACGCCACCATCCCCCAGGTACAGGCGCTGCACGCCGCGGGGGCCGACCTGGTGCGCATTGCCGTGGACAACAGGAAGGAAGCAGCGGCGCTTGAGGTCATTCGTGCCGCCACCGGAGCGAACCTGTCGGTGGACCTGCAGGAGAACTACCGCATGGCGGAGCTGGTGGCGCCACACGTCGACAAACTGCGCTACAACCCGGGCCATCTCTACCACCACGAGAAGAAAAAGCCCTGGCAGGAAAAAGTGCGTTATCTGGTGGGGGTCGCGCTGGAGCACGACTGCGCGATCCGCGTCGGGGTCAACGCCGGTTCCGTCGACCCGGACAAGGTCGCCGAGTTCGAGCCGACCGATTCCATCGGGCCGATGTTGGCCAGCGCCCTGACCCACTGCGAGTTTCTGGACGGCATCGGCTTCACCCGCTACTGCGTGTCGCTGAAGGACTCCGACCCGAAGAAGGTGGTCGAAGTAAACCGTCGTTTCGCCGCCGAGCGGCCGGACGTCCCGCTTCACCTGGGGGTGACGGAAGCGGGCATGCCACCGGAGGGGATCATCAAGACCCGTATCGCCTTCGAGCAGCTCATCTCCCAGGGCATCGGCGACACCATCCGCGTCTCGCTGACCCTGCCCCACGCGCAAAAGCAGGAGGAGGTGGTCGCCGGCAAGCAGATTCTGGACGACATCGCCCACGGCCGGGTGCGCAGCGTGGTGGACTTCGGCGACGGGCTCAACATCATCAGCTGCCCGAGTTGCTCGCGGGTGGAAAACGAAGCCTTTATCGAGTTGGCGCAGCAGGTACGCGAGATGACCGCCTACGCCAAGCGGCACCACATCACCATCGCGGTGATGGGCTGCCGGGTGAACGGGCCGGGCGAGACCGACGACGCTGACCTGGGCCTGTGGTGTGCGCCCAACTTCGTCAATTTGAAGAAAGGCACCGAAGCGCTCGGCGCTTACCGCTACGATGAAATTCTGCCCCGGCTGAAGGCGGAACTGGATGCGCTGATTGAGGAACAAACCGTCGCCTGAGCGGACCGCGTTTCGGAACCTCTGGTATCGCCGGTTGACCAGGGCTAAACTTAGTCATCTAACTTAGTCCGACTGCGGTGGCGCCGATGAATCAGCCTCACGACCCTCTTGTCGTCAACGTCCACGAAGCCAAGACCCACCTTTCACGCCTGCTGGAGCGCGCGCACGGTGGCGAGGAGATTATCCTCGCCAAGGGCGGTAAGCCCTACGCACGGCTGGTGCCCCTCGCCCAGGAAGAGCCCCGTCAACCGGGGTTGTTGCGTGGCGAGGCGGTCACCGACGAGTTCTTTGAGCCCTTGCCGGAGAACGAACTGGCGGCCTGGGAACGGTGAGGTTGTTGCTGGACACCCACGCGCTGCTCTGGTGGCTGGTGGATGATGGCCGGCTCACGCCGGTCGCCCGGCAGGCGATTGCGTCACCGGACAGTCGGGTGTTCGTCAGCAGCGCGTCCGGTTGGGAAATTGCCACCAAACATCGCCTCGGCAAGCTGGCGCTCGCGGACAAGCTGCTGCCGGATTTCGGTGGCATCCTGCGCCGGGCACGCTTCGACGTGCTGCCTATCGCGCTGCACCACGCTCTGCGGGCGGGGCAGTTCGACACGTCGCACCGGGATCCCTTCGACCGGATGCTGGCGGCCCAATCCCTTAGCGAAAAGCTGCCGCTGGTTTCGGCCGATCCGGTGTTCCCGGCGCTGGGCGTGGCAACGCTCTGGTCGTGAGCGTTACAGCCTCCTAGGCGGAGGGTGGTGGGGTGCTCCCTTGCACTCCTGCCTTCGCCTTCATCAGCAGCGGTTCGATGAGGTCCAGCGGCAGCGGGAATACCACCGTGGTGCTGTTCTCGGTACCGATGTCGGTCAGAGTCTGCAGATAACGTAACTGCATTGCTTGCGGCTGCGTCGCCAGAGCGTTGGCCGCATCCACCAGACGCTTGGAGGCTTCGAACTCGCCGTCGGCGTGAATCACCTTCGCGCGCCGCACCCGTTCTGCTTCGGCCTGTTTGGCGATGGCGCGAATCATGCTCTCGTCGATGTCGACGTGCTTGATCTCGACATTGGAGACCTTGATGCCCCAGGCGTCGGTCTGTTCGTCGAGGATGGTCTGGATATCGCTGTTGAGCTTCTCCCGTTCCGAGAGCATTTCGTCCAGGTCGTGCTGTCCGAGCACCGAGCGCAGCGTGGTCTGGGCGAGCTGGCTGGTAGCGTCGTAATAGTTCTCCACCTGGATCTTTGCCCTTTCGGGGTCCACCACCCGGAAATAGAGCACCGCGTTCACCTTGACCGAAACATTGTCCTTGGAGATGACATCCTGGGTCGGCACATCCATGACGATGATGCGCAGATCCACCCGCTCGATTTGCTGAATGCCGGGAATGACGATGATGATGCCCGGCCCCTTGACGCTGGAAAAGCGGCCCAGCGTGAAGATGACGCCCCGCTCGTACTCGCGCAGGATCTTGATCGCGCTGACGAGAATCGCCAGAACGAAGGCGCCGATGGTGATCATGGTTCCCATGGTGTGCTCCTCGGTTGTTAATCCGCCGCTGGGGGGGCGCTGGTCGGTTTCACGGTCAAGGTGAGTCCGTCGCGGCCGGTGACCTCGATACGCTGTCCCGCCGTGACCGGGGCGTCACTCCGGGCGGACCAGATCTCCCCCATCACCCGCACCTGGCCCCGGCCGATGAAATCCTCCAGCACCTCTCCGCTGGTGCCTATCAGAGCATCGCCGCCCGTCACGGCGCTGCGCCTGCGCATGGCGAGCAAGGCTCCGATAAAAAAAATCAGTGTCAGCGCGCTCAGCGCGGCGAAGCTCAAAATCAACGTGAGCGGTATACCGAAGCCGGGCACGTCGGTGTCGATCAGAATGATGGAGCCCACGACGAAGGCGATGACTCCGCCGATGCCCAGAGCGCCGAACGACGGCGCGAACGCCTCGCCGATCATCAGTGCGGCCCCCAACACGATGAGACCCAGACCGGCGTAATTCACCGGCAGCAGTTGCAACCCGTAGGCGGCTA
>JAYZWP010000228.1:0-9009 GCA_036142245.1 Pseudomonadota bacterium
GGTCGTTGTAGGTGAAGGCCACGCTGCGGCAACCGAGCCGCTTGGCAGCCGCGGCAATCTCCCGCGGTGATGCTGCGTCCATCAGGCTGTCCATCTCGCGGGACTTGGAGATATCCCAGTTCTGGCAGAACTTGCAGGCCAGGTTGCAGCCCGCGGTGCCGAAAGAGAGTACCGGAGTGCCGGGAAAAAAATGATTCAGCGGCTTTTTCTCGATCGGGTCGACGCAATATCCGCTGGAGCGGCCATAGGTGAGCAAGACCACTTTGCCATGTGCCGCACCGCGCACGAAGCAGAGCCCGCGCTGGCCGTCCCGCAGCCGACAGGCACGCGGACAGATGTCGCACTGTACCCGGCCGTCCGCAACACGGTGCCAGTGCCGGGTCGCCACGCCGTGCAGCGACTCATTTTGGGAAAAGGATGATGCCGTCATCGATGTACTGTTAAATGGTTGGAGGCCACTTGCGGTCAAACAGATGCTGCGCCACGCTCTCGCGCCGTTCAGGTCTCAAGGCGGCACGAACCGGCGTCGGCGCATATCCGCGCGGAGGTTCAGAAGCGATGTTGCCAGCAATCCGTTCCCCGGCGGTTGCCGGGACCTTCTACCCGGCCGAACCCGATGCACTGCGCTCGCAATTGCGCGCCTACCTCGGCGTGGCGCAACCGGCCGCCATCGACGCCGCGGCACCGAAAGCGATTATCGTGCCCCATGCCGGTTATAGCTACTCCGCTCCGGTCGCGGCGACCGCTTATCGCCTGCTGCAACCGTTGCGAAGCAGGGTTCGCCGGGTGGTATTGCTCGGCCCTGCGCATCGGGTACCCGTCGCCGGTCTGGCCCTGCCGGGGGCGCAAGCCCTGGCGACCCCCCTCGGTACCCTCAGGGTGGATCAGGATGCGGTAGCGCAGATACTGCGACTGCCCCAGGTCACCGTCAGCGATCTGCCCCACCGCGAAGAGCACAGCCTGGAGGTTCAACTCCCTTTCCTGCAGGAGGTGCTGGGAGAGTTCTCGCTGGTGCCGCTGGTGGTCGGTGATGCCACCGGCGCACAGGTCCAACAGGTTCTGGAGCAACTGTGGGGAGGACCCGAAACGCTCATCGTCATCAGTTCCGATCTCAGTCACTATCACGACTCCGCCGCGGCGCGCGCCATCGACAGCGGGACCGCGGCTGCGATAGAAAGACTCCAACCTGAGGCGATCGGCTTCGATCAGACCTGCGGCAGAACCCCGCTGGAGGGGCTGCTGCGTCACGCGCGGCGGGCCGGTATGCGGATCGAACGGCTCGACCTGCGCAACTCCGGCGACACCGCCGGACCGCCGGACCGCGTCGTGGGCTACGGCGCCTGGGCCCTGTACGAAATGGACAACCGGACGGTGGCGCCTGACGACCGGGAGAGGCTGCACCGCATCGCCCGGGAGTCGATTCGCCACGGCCTGGCGCGGGGTTGCGCCGCCCAGCCTGACCCGGCGCGCTTCCCTGCGGCGCTGTCACGCCACGGCGCCAGTTTCGTCACCCTGAAAAAGGCGGGTGAACTGCGCGGCTGTGTCGGCTCGCTCGAGGCGGTACGCTCCGTGGTGGAGGACGTGGCTCACAACGCCTGGGCCGCGGCCTTTGCCGATCCGCGTTTCCCGGCCGTGACCCGGGAGGAAACCCGGCATCTGGCGCTGCACATCAGCCTCCTCGGCGAAAAGGAACGATTACACTTTGAAGATGAAGCCGAACTCCTGCGCCAGCTTCGCCCTGGCACCGACGGACTGGTGATCCGCGAAGGAGCGCGGCGCGCCACCTTTCTCCCCCAGGTGTGGGCCGCTCTGTCGGAACCTGAGGGGTTTCTGCACCATCTCAAGATGAAGGCAGGGATGCCGGATGGTCACTGGAGCGACCGGATCGAGGCGTGGCGCTACACGGTCGAGGAGTTCTGAGCCGGCGGGGACTCTTTCCTCTCCCGGCGCTCGGGATGCAGGTCCTCACCACAGAACTTGCAGAACTCGGCGTCCGGATCATGGCCCTCGCGGTTGCAGTTCGAACAAACCTGAGTGGTGATGTCCCGGCGCCGCTGAATGTGCGCCATTTCCACCGTAACAATCCCGGTCGGCACGGCGATGATGCCGTATCCCATCACCATGGCGACTGACGCCAGCATCTGCCCCACCACCGTCTGCGGCGCGATATCGCCGTAACCGACGGTGGTGACGGTCACGATGGCCCAGTACATGCTGCGCGGGATGCTGGTGAAGCCGGCATCGCTGCCCTCCACGATATACATCAGCGTGCCAATGACCGTTACCAGGAGCAGCACCGAGTAGAGAAACACCATGATCTTGCGGGCGCTGGCGCGCATCGCCTGGAACAGCAGGCGCGCCTCGTCCAGATAGCGCACCAGCTTCAGTACCCGGAATATCCGCAGCAGACGCAAGACCCGAATCACCAGAAACGCCTGGCTGCCCGGCACCAGCAGGCTCAGATAGGTCGGCACAATGGCCAGCAGATCGACCACACCGTAGAAACTGCGGGCATACACGCGGGGCCGGTGGGCAGTGAGCAACCGCGCTGCGTACTCCACGGTGAACACCGCCGTGAAGAACCACTCGGCCGCATACAGAAAACGGTGCAGATCCCAGGGAAGAGTCGCGACGCTGTCGATGATCACCGCCAGCACGCTGAGCAGGATCATCCAGATCAGGGCGACATCGAACGCCTTCCCCATCGGGGTGTCCGCCTCGAAAATGATGACGTACCAGCGATCGCGCCAGCCGGCGCGATCGCCCTTATCTGGCGTGCTGGTCAACGGTCTTCACGACCCGGTAGGCGAACCGCGCTGCGGGCACCGGGATGCCCAGTGCGTCGGCCTTGTCGAGATAGGGCTTGAGAATGTAGTCAATTTCGGTCTTGCGGCCATTCAGGGCGTCGATGTGCATCGAGGTTCGGGATTCGAAGCCGCGCTCCTTCATCTGCCCGCCGACGCCGAGAAAGTAGTCCACCAGCTGCTCGGCCGACTGTTCGTGGATCTGCTTGTTCCAGGACAGCGGCGCGAAGAAATTCTGCGGCTCGTATCCCATGGTGGTGTAGACCCGGGTGATCTCCTTGGCAATGGCGACAAAATTCTCCACCGCCGGGCGGATGGTGAGGCCATCCGCGAGTTTGTACTCCCGCACACCGAGCAGATTGCTCACGCACCAGGCGGAAAAGGTGCCGATCTGCGCCGCTTTTTCCCATTCCACCTGATCGATGTTGCGCACCGCGCGGGTCACCAGACCGCTCGCATTGAACGCATCGACAATAGCCTGGATACGCGGGGTGACTGCCGAGCCGTCCATCTCACCGAAGTAGGCGGTAGTCTCAGCGGTTGCCGAGTTGCGGATCACCCCTTCGCCCTCCTTCTCCGCGCCCTCCACGGTCACCCCGCCGATCACCTTGTCGGCGCCGCACCAGTCGGCCAGCACCGCTTCGTTATGCAGACCGTTCTGCAGTGTGATCGCGACATCAATCCGCTCCGCCAGGTCTTCCGCGCCCGCCAGTGCAGTGGCGGTGTCCTTCGCCTTCACCAACAGGATCAGGTAGTCGAATCGGCCTTCGGCCTGCGCGGCATCCGTAACCGCTGTCAGGTTGTTGCGGATCAGAAACTCGCCGCGATTGCCGGAAATCCGCAGGCCGCTGTTGTTGATGGCGTCGAAATGCGCCTTGCGCCCGATCAGCGTCACCTGCTGACCGGCTTGGGCGAGATAACCGCCGATCAGAGATCCCAATGCCCCGGCACCCAAAATGCAGATTCTCATCAACCGATTACTCCCTCCATTCCCGAACAGGTGTACCGCGCCTGCACCAGCCGGACCGGGTCACGACCCCGTCAGGCCACGCCGAGTTGTTGCAATTGGTCCACCAGCCACGCTTTGCGCTGCGGGTCGGCTTCGCGCACCGGCGGCAACACCGGCCCGACCGGAAAGCCGATCGCCTCCATCCAGGGTTTCATCAGGGCGATGTGGCTGGCGTAGGTTCCGGTCCTGGCCATGTCCGCCGCGAGGTCTTCGAAGAAGTGGCGAATCGGCTGCAGTTCCTGCCACACCGCGAACCCCTGTTCCCATTCGCCGGCCAGAGCGTGTTCATAATACTGGCGCATCAGATGTCGCTTGTTACCGTAAGCCAGGTACCAGAACGCCGCCCAGAGCACCTGTCCGCCGAAGCGCATATCGTCGAAGAAGAAGGTCTCGAAAGGTTCGCTGACGATGAAGTCGTCCCTCGCGCGGCGGCGCAGGGTCAAGGTATCGGCCCGGCTGAAACTGCCCTGCTTCACGCCCACCACGGTCTCCAGCTCCGCGAGACGCACGCACAGGTCCAGCGACATCAGCGTACCGGGCATCGGCGTACGGTAGAGCACCACCGCGAGATCGCTGTGGTCGGTCAGGTATTTGAAGTAATCGAAGATTTCATCGTCGCCACGCAGTTGCACCGAGGGGTTCATCACCTCCGCCCCCTGGTAACCCAGCTTCTCCACGTAGGCCATCTTCTCGAGCGCCTGTTTGACGCTGGATTCCAGAATGATGGTAAACAGCGGCACCCGTCCCGCCACTGCCTGCGCGCACATCGCGTGGTAGCGGAGCCAATCCTGGTAGGTCATGGTCCATAGTTCGGCGATAAAGCCACCGACCACCAGTCCGTCCACCCCGGCGTCGATGTAACGCTCGATGTTGTCTTTCAGCTGCGCCTCGTCGATCTCCAAATCCGTTCCGATCGGCGTGAAGGGCGCCTCGTAAAACCCCTTCAATGTTTGGTTCGCCCAGGCTTTGGCGTCACCGCGCGTGTAATCCATTTCTCCCCCTCCAACCAGTTATCGGAACTGCCGGCAAACGGTGGATACTAGCGTAACTAAGGAAATAAGCCGAAAAACGTCAATCAGGCCGACCGAGGAGAGATCACACCGTGGCGACATCCCTGCCCTACACCAAATCGGAAGCCAAAGCCTGGGCGAAACAGACCCTGGTGGACTGGTACGACTGCCCGCTGACACCGTTCAATCCTGACGACACCCTCGATGAGGCGGGCCTGCGCGAGAACATCGAGTACTACATCGATATCGGCGAGCGCGGACTGGTACTGGGCGGCTTTGTCGCCGAGTGCTGGAACACCACCGTCACCGAATGGATGCGCTACCACGAGGTGATCGCGCACGCGGCAGCCGGACGCATCCCGCTGCATACCATCATCTTCGATCCGAGCGTGCACCAGGCGATGGAGAAGCTGAACTACGTCGAGCGCCTCGGCTACCAGGCCGCCGAAGTGCTGACGCCGATCGTGCAACTGCGGGCTGACCAGGAGATCTTCGACTACTTCCGGTATCTCGCCGACCACTCCAATCTGGCCCTGCTGTTCTACCGCTCGGCGGTCTCGGGCCATCTGATCAGCCTCGATCTATCGCGCCGGTTAGCGGAGATCCCGTCGATCGTCGGCATGAAGCAGGGCAGTCTCAATCACGCCGACTCGGTGAAACTGCGTCGCATGTGCCCGGATGATTTCATCGTCAGCGACCCCATCGAAACCCATTGGTACAACGACCTGCGTCACGGCGGTCAGGTGATGTACGGCGCCTTTCATCACATCCTGTACGGCAAGCAGCGCCATCTGCTGGAGGAGTACACCGCTCTCGCTCGCGCCGGCGAGTGGGATGCCGCCTTCGCCAAGTACACTGCCCTTACGCCGGTCCGCGAACTGCTGGACGAGGTGATGCTGGGGCCGCTGTCCGCCAACTTCACCTACGCGACCACCCTGGGCAACGTGAAAGCCTGGTGTGATGCCATGGGCCTGGCGGCCGGCCCCCTGCGATCCCCGATGCGGCAACCGAGTCGGGAATACCGCGAGTGGCTGAACGGCAAGCTCATCGAATACGGTGTCGTTTGACCGATGATGAACGGCGCATCGACGATGCCTGACCAACCTGTCCCGGTGGAGATCGCAGCGGCGTCGCACACGATAGCCGCGGCGCGACTGAAACCGGGACGACAACGGCTGCCCAGCCCGGGCACAGTCCGCGCGCGGCACAACAGGCGCTGACCCGATGCGGGAAGGTCCCCGCGGGAGAGCGCCACGAGGGAGAATTTCATGACTTTCGACTTCATCATCGTCGGGGCCGGGTCTGCCGGCTGCGTACTGGCCAACCGCCTGACAGAAAGCGGACGACACAGTGTGCTGCTGCTGGAAGCCGGCAAGGACGACAACAGCTTCATCGTGCGCATGCCGAAAGGGTTCGGCAAGCTGCTGTTCGACGAGCACCACGTGCGCCGCTTCAACACCGAACCGGAACCGGGCAACGGCAACGAAGCGGAATCCTGGCCCCGCGGCACCATGATGGGTGGCTCCAGCACCGTGAACGGCATGTTCTACACCCGTGGCCAACCGCAGGACTTCGACGACTGGGAAGCGCTCGGCAATCCCGGCTGGGGCTGGCGGGACATCGCCCCCTGTTTCAAGGCGATGGAAGACCACGAACTGGGCGAGGATGAGGTGCGCGGGGTCGGCGGGCCGCTGCACATCAGTTGCCATCCCAACCCGCATCCGCTGTGCGATGCGCTGATCGAGGCCGGCGGCCGTCTCGGCCTGCCGGTCAAGGAGGATCTCAACCGTCCGGAACAGGAGGGCATAGGCTACGTTCAGTTCACCATCCGCGACGGGCGCCGCGAGGATGCCGCCACCGCCTTCGTGCGCCCCGTCCGCAGCCGCCCCAACTTGACCATCGAGACCGGCTATCTGGCCGGGCGGGTGCTGTTCGAGGGAACCCGGGCCGTCGGTGTCGCCGGCAGCCAGAACGGCCAACCGATGGAGTTTCGCGCCAACAAAGAGGTGATTCTCGCCGGTGGCACCCTGCAATCGCCCCAGGTGCTGCAGCTCTCCGGGATCGGCCCGGCCGACCACCTGCGGGGGCTGGGCATCGAGGTGGTCCAGGACCTGCCGGGTGTCGGGCGCAACCTGCGCGAACACCGCATGATGACGGCGCAGTTCCGGCTCAAGGCGCCGGTCAGCCTGAACTACGAGTTCCGCGGCTGGCGGCTCGGCAAGAATCTGCTCCAGTACCTGTTCACCCGTAAAGGGCTGATGGCCACCGGTTCACACGATGTGGTCGCCTTCGTACGCAGCGACCCCGAACTGACCCGCCCCGACGTCGAGCTGGTGGCGGCCCCCTTCTCGCTGCAACCGGGACGCCTGAACATGGCGTTCGAGAATGCCCACGGCTTGCAGCTGTTCGGTTACCAGTTGCGGCCCGAAAGCCAGGGCAGCGTCATGATCGCCTCCAAGGACCCCCGGGCGCAGCCGCGCATCGAGTCGGCCTTTCTTACGGCCGAGACGGACCGCCGGACCAGCGGCCGCATCCTGCGTTACATCCGTGAGCTGGTGGCGCAGGAGCCGATCGCCAGCCACCTCGCCGGTGAAGTCACGCCGGGACCGCAGCTCCAGGACGACCAGGAGATCCTCGCCTATCACGGCGCCACCGGCGGTCCGGTCGCCCACCCGGCGGGCACCTGCAAGATGGGTCAGGACGGTATGGCGGTGGTGGACGCGCGGCTGCGGGTGCGCGGCGTGACGGGACTCCGCGTGATCGACTGTTCCATCATGCCCACCCTGGTGTCCGCCCACACCAACGCCGCCACCATGGCCCTGGCCTGGCGCGGCGCGCAACTCGTCGAGGAAGACTGGGCCGGCCGCTGAAACTGCCCCGTGTGTCGTCGCGACACGCCACCCGCGGGGGAAAATCAATCAATCGGCAGCAACACCGTCGTTCGTGCCTGCCCGAAACCGCTGATCCGGATGCTGAGGTCCTCACCCACCTCGACGATGGAGAACGCGTTGTTGTTCAGGCCCGGACCCTCCACCAGCGCACGCTGCGTGAAGTAGTGCACGCCGTCGATCGCGCTGTGACGCCCGGGATGATAGTGACCGTGGAATACCGCCAGCACCTTCCGGTCAGCGGCCAGCAACTCACGCACTTCGGGAGCATTATTGATCCAGTAGTCTCCGGCCCCGTCGAGCAGCTGGTGCACGAACACCAATACCGGCCCGGGCGCCGTCGCCAACTCGCCGCATAACCAGTCACACTGCTCGGCGGGCAGGTTCGCGTCCGTCCAGTCGAAGCAGCCGCGCTGGTAAGGCGAGCCATCGGCACGAAAGTTGGCGTCCAGCACGATACAGCGCACAGCGCCGCTGTCGAAGCGGTAATAACTGTGCTCGGCCGATATCCCGGTATTCTCCACCGCGGCGAGAAACTGCTGTTTGGAGATAGAGTCGACGTCGTGATTGCCGAGCACGTGGTACCGGGGTCCGTCGAATCCCGCCAGCTCTGCCTCGATATCGCGCAGGAACTCCAGTGTCGATGCCTCGGATGCGGGTGTCAGTTCGTCCTTGAGATCTCCCAACTCGATCAGAAAATCCAACCCCGCCTTGTTCAGCGTTGCAACGCACTGCGCCATCTTGGCGCGGGAATCGGCATAGTAGCGTCCGATCGCCGGTGCTTTCACGGCCGAGTGGGCATCGGTCACGAGACCGAAGCGCAGCAGCGTCGAGCCGGACCTGGCGAGGCTATCCGGCACCAGGGCGGGAATCGTCAGCCGCCGGCGCGAACACCACCAGCACCTGCGCGGGTCCGCGGCTGCAGCGCAAGCCGTGGCTGGAACCCGGCGGGAAATAGCATAAGTCTCCGGGTTCCAGGCGCTTCACCCCGGTCGCTGTCTCGACCTCGAACTCCCCCTGAATGATGAACAGGCTCTCGCTGGGTGAGATACGGTGCCATTCCACTTCCGCCCCATCGACGAAATCGACCAGCACGAGGTTCTGCCAGGAACTCTGCGCGGGACCGATCAGGCGCCGCTCACTGACCCCCGCTCGGCGCGTCGCCGCGACCGGCATGCCGGCACTACGAACCACCTCGAAGTCAGCGGCCATCCGTTCCGATCAACGCCACCGCGCCGGACGGGCCGACCGCGGGATGTGGCGAACAGAAAAAAGCGCGGCCGCCGCCGCCCGGGACG
>JAYZWP010000229.1:0-7580 GCA_036142245.1 Pseudomonadota bacterium
CTCCCGGGGTGGCGCCCAGCGTCGCCGCACGCGCCCGGCGCCGTCTGCCATGGTCACTCCCGCGGCGCGTCATCGTCCCCCACCATTTCCGATCCGGATGTTGCCGGCTGCGAAACCGGTTGCTCCGCTGGTGAACCGGATGCCCCGGCCGGTGCATCGGTATCCCCAGAAGCCGTTGCGTCATGACCTTCGGTGGCGACGGTATCGGCGATGTCGAAATCGAATTGCGGGGCGATTTCGGCGATGTCCCGAATCTCATCCAGCGGCGGCAGGTCGCGCAGCGAGGAGAGGTTGAAATAGTCGAGAAAATGTTTGGTCGTACCGTAAACGGCCGGCTTCCCCGGAACGTCTCGATGCCCCACCACCCGAATCCACTCCCGGTCCATGAGGGTCTTGATGATATTGCTGCTCAGACTCACTCCCCGGATCGACTCCACCTCCGCGCGGGTGAGCGGCTGCCGATAGGCAATGATCGCCAGGGTCTCCATCAATGCCCGGGAGTAGCGGGTGGTGCGCTGCGCCCAGAGCTTGCGCACCCAGACGCCCAGTTCTGCGCCCACCTGGAAGCGATAACCACTGCCGACCTTCTTCAGTTCGACTCCGCGACCGAGATAGTCCTGCTGTAACTCGTCCAACGCCGCCTGGATGTCCTGCCGGGCAGGTTGTGGTGCCTCATCGAACAGCGCCAGGATCCGATCGACGCTCAGGGGTTCGCCGGCGGCGAACAGCGCCGCCTCCAGCAAAGACTTCAGGGGTGTTGCGTTGTTCATTCAGGCTGCGGCCTTGACATAGATGGGACCGAACGGTTCGTTCTGCACCAGTTCCAGCAGCGACTCCTTCAACAGCTCCAGCAGCGCGAGAAAAGTGACCACCACGCCGGCACGCCCCTCGGCGGGTTCAAACAGCGCTTCGAAGGCGGTGAATTCGGCGGCGGTAACCCGGCTCATCACGGCTGTCATGCGTTCCCGCACCGACAGATGTTCGCGCTGAACATGGTGGTGACTGAACAATCGTGCCCGCTCGAGTACATGACTGAGGGCGTCTATCAGTTCGTTCATCGCGACCTGGGGCAGCGGCCGGTCGGTTTCCTCCAGCAGCGGGACGTCAGCGCTGGCCGGAAACAGATCCCGTCCCAGTCGAGGCAAGCTTTCGAGATTTTCGGCGGCTTTCTTGAAGCGCTCGTATTCCTGCAGACGCCGGATCAGTTCCGCCCGTGGGTCCTCTTCGTCTTCCTCTTCACTTCCCGCCGGGCGGGGCAGGAGCATGCGGGATTTGATCTCCGCCAGCATGGCGGCCATGACCAGATAATCCGCGGCCAGCTCGAACTGATACTCCTGCATCAGATCGACGTAAGCACTGTACTGGCGCACCACATCGGCGATGGGAATATCGAGAATGTCGAGGTTCTGCTTCTTGATCAGCCATAACAGCAGATCCAGTGGCCCCTCAAAGGCCTCGAGGAAGACCTCCAGCGCATCCGGCGGAATATACAGATCGTCCGGAATCCGGGTGAAAGGCTCCCCCTGAACCCGGGCAAAAGGTAACTGCTCCTGTGCCGGGTGCCGCGGTAGCCCGGCGACGGGATCTGACGCAGTCTGAGCCGTCGCGGCAGGTGGCTGCGCGGGCAACTCAGCGCTGGACGAGACCAATCGCCTGCCTCACATCATCCATCGTTTCCCGCGCCACCTCGCGCGCCGCCTCGCAACCGTCGTTGATGATATCCGCGACCAGACTGGCGTCCTTCAGATAGGGCTCGGCCCGCTCCTGGAACTGCGTCAACTCGCCCACCACCGCTTCTATCAGCGGCTTCTTGCAGTCCAGACAGCCGATTCCGGCACTGGTGCAGCCGTCCCGCACCCAGTCCCGGGTCTCCGGGGACGAATAGACCCCGTGCAGCGGCCAGACCGGGCACTTGTCCGGGTCCCCGGGATCGGTCCGACGGACCCGCGCAGGATCGGTCGGCATGGTGCGGATCTTCTGGCGTACCTCCTCCGGAGGTTCCCGCAGCGTGATGGTGTTGCCGTAGGATTTCGACATCTTGCGGCCATCCAGTCCGGGCATCTTGGGCGTTTCGGTGAGCAGCGCCTGCGGCTCCGGGAGGATGATCAGACCGGTCCCCTCCAGATAACCGAGCAGCCGCTCCTTGTCCCCGACGCTCAGGTTGCTGTCGGCCTGCACCAGCGCTCTGGCGACATCCAGACTGTCGGTGTCGCCCTGCTCCTGGTAGCTGCGCCGATGCTTCTCGTACAGGCGTGCGGATTTTTTCCCCATCTTGCGGATCGCCGCGGCTGCCTTCTCTTCGAAATCCGGTTCCCGGCCGAAGATATGGTTGAAACGCCGTGCCACTTCCCGGGTCATCTCTACATGGGCCACCTGGTCTTCCCCGACCGGTACGAGACCTGCCTTGTACATCAGAATGTCCGCGCTTTGCAGCAGCGGGTAGCCCAAGAAGCCGTAGGTAGCCAGATCCTTTTCTTTCAGCGCCTCCTGCTGTTCCTTGTAGGTCGGCACCCGCTCCAACCAGCCGAGCGGGGTGATCATCGACAGCAACAGATGCAGTTCGGCATGCTCAGGCACCCGCGACTGCACGAACAGCACCGCATTGTGCGGATCGACTCCGGCGGCCAGCCAGTCGATCACCATGTTGTTCGTGTGGGACTCGATCAACCGCGTTTCGGCGTAATCCGTCGTCAGCGCATGCCAGTCCGCGACAAAGAAGAAGCAGTGGTACTCATGCTGCATCTTCACCCAGTTCTTCAATACCCCGTGGTAATGCCCCAAATGCAGCAGTCCCGTGGGTCGCATGCCCGACAAGACACGGGTGTTGTCGTTAACAACGGTATTCAAATCGCACTCCCCAACCCGAACAGCGTATAGATCAGGTTGCCGAACAAGCCGATAACCGGTCCGATAAGTTTCCCGAGCAGGCCCGTCACCAGCAGCCCGAGGATGATAAACAGGCCGTAGGGCTCCACGGCTGACAACTTGCGCGCCGCTTCCATCGGCAGAACCCCAACGGCGACCCTTCCACCATCCAAGGGTGGCACGGGTATCAGGTTGAGGGCCATCAGTACCAGGTTGATCAGCACGCCAGCCTGGGCCATGTAGTTGAGGGGCACCGCGATCCACGGCAGTCCCGCCAGGGGTCCCAGGGCGAGGCGCAGCAGCAGCGCCCAGCCCAACGCCATGACGAGATTGGAAGCCGGGCCGGCAACCGCCACCAGAGCCATATCACGGCGCGGATTGGGCAAATTACGCGGATTGACCGGCACCGGTTTGGCCCAGCCGAACAGGAATCCGCTGCCGAGCAGAATAAGTAATCCCGGCACCAGAACGGTCCCGACCGGGTCGACGTGGCGCAGAGGATTCAACGTCAGCCGCCCCAGCATGCGGGCGGTTGAATCACCGAGCCGATTCGCGACATAGCCATGCGCCGCCTCGTGCACCGTGATGGCGAGCAGCACCGGCAGCGCCCAGATGACGATGGTCTGGACGAGGCTGAAGTTACCCACGGCGGAGGGGGGACCCTGACTGCAACGAAAGCGCGTGCATCAGCGTCCGGTGAAGGCTCCCGGTCGTTTGTCGAAGAATGCCCGCAACGCCTCCATGTGATCCTCAGATGCGTGGCACGCGCCTTGGAGGCTGGCACAGTAATCAAGGAAATAGGGCAGATCCATCGCCTGCCCGGCGCGCAACAGCCGTTTCGCCGCCCGCAGCGCCTGGGGCGGCTTGGCTGCCATGCTGGCCGCCAGGGCTTGCGCTCTGGGCAGCAACGCGTCCGGGTCCAGCACTTCCAGCACCAGACCGATCGCCAGTGCCTCCTCGGCGTCTATTACCCGTCCTGTCAGCGTGAGTTCCGCCGCTCTCTGATGACCGATGGCACGTGGCAGAAACCAGGCCCCTCCGTCTCCCGGAATGATGCCCAGATTCACGAATGTTTCACCGAACTTTGCCCGGGTCGAAGCGAGCCGCAGATCACACATGAGCGAGATATCGAATCCCGCGCCAATGGCTGGACCGTTGATCGCCGCGATGGTGGGCACCTCGAGCTGATAGAGCGCCAGCGGAATACGCTGGATACCGGTGCGGTAATTCTGCTGTACCGTCAAAGGGGAGCCACCGAAGATCCCCTCCTTGTTCTGCATGTCCTTGACATTACCGCCCGAGGAGAATGCCTTTCCCTCGCCCGTGAGGATCAATACCGAAATATCCTCGCGGCGCGGAATACTGCCCAGGACATCGACCATCTCCGACACCATCACGTCCGAACTGATGGCGTTCATGGTGTCCGGCCGGTTAAGGGTCAGCGTGGCGACCCGCTCATCGATCTCGAAGCGGATCTCCTGATAACCGTCGTTCATCCGTGGCAACCCCTCGGACCCGCGCCTGTCGCGGGCATGAAATCTGCCTTCACAGTTCGTACCGGCCTCGCTCCAGGACGGCGGCGGCGATTTCCTGCCGCAGCCGTAACGGATCGCACGTCGTCCCGCCGGTCTGCGCGGCAGGCTGTCCGAGATGGGTCATCAACTCCGTGGCCAATTGCCGAACCGCGGCGGCCTGCTGCCCGACCACCAGGTCCACGATGGCGTGATGCACCGGTTCGGCGCTCATTTTCGCGACCCGCAGGGATACCGACTCGGCCAGATAGATCGCCAACTGCATCTCCGCGAGATGGGCCATCACTTCCTGGTCCCGATCAAACCCCTTGCCATCTCCGAACGCCTCCAGCGCGGCATTCAGGCAGGCGGCATGTGCCGCTTTCATTGCTTCGAGCGGACCGTCATCAGCCCGGGCGGACAGATTGATCTGCCCTGCCGATACCTTCTTCAACAGCGTTCGCGGCATGACGATCCGATTGATCTCATTGGTGCCTTCATAGATCCGCGCGATGCGGGCGTCGCGCAGGTACTTGGCCGCCGGGTACTCCTCCAGAAAGCCGTAGCCACCGAACATCTGCAAAGACTCGTCGCTCACCCGTGCCAGTAGCTCGGAGCCGGCGATCTTGGCGATGGAGCACTCCAGCGCGAAATTTTGCAGGGCCGACAGTTTTGCCGCGGCGCCGTACCCGCGCGACCGGGCATCCCGCTCCAGATTGCCGCAGAGCCGGTAGATGGCACTCTCCACGGCGAAAATGTCCGCCGCCATCTGCCCGACCTTGCGCCGGATCATGCCGAAATCGGTCACCGCCTGGCCGAACTGCTTGCGGTTCTGGGCGTACTCCAGGGCGGCGTTAAAGGCCCACTTGGCGGATCCGAGGGCCGTACCGCCTAACTTGTAGCGGCCGTTGTTCAGGATGTTGAAAGCGATCACGTGTCCCCGGCCGATCTCACCCAGCACACTGTCGCGGGCAACGCGCGCCTGCTGCATGATCACCTGGCAGGTGGAAGAACCCCTGATACCGAGTTTGTCCTCCTCCGCGCCCAGACTTACGCCGGGTGCGTCGAGCGGCACGATGAAACAGGAAAAGCCGCTCGCCCCATCCACTTCACCGGTCACCTGGGCGAAGACGAAGCCGACGTCGGCGATGGCCGCGTTGGTGATGAACTGTTTGGTCCCGCTCAGCACCCATTCGTTGCCGTCGTCGGACAGCGTCGCCGTGGTCCGCGCGGCCAGTGCATCCGACCCGGAAGACGGTTCGGTGAGGCAGTAACAGCCCCGTTTCGCGCCGCTGGCAAAAGCCGGTAGCCATTGCTGTTTCTGCTTCTCGGTGCCAAACAGCACCACCGGCAGGGAGCCGATGCCGTTTTGCACCATCAGGCTCAGCATGAAGGACTGTTCCCGCGCCGTCTTCTCCAATACCCGCATGGAGACCGGTACCGGCAGTTCCAGACCTTCATAGGCTTCCGGGATATCCAGCATCGTCAGCCCCAATTCCGACGCCTGATCCATCAGTTCCGCCAGCAGCCCCTCCTGCTTGGCATCGATGGCGCCGGCCTGGGGCCAGACCTGCTCGTTGCAGAATCGCTCGGCCGTGTCGGCCAGTGCGTTGTCTTCCGGCGTGAAGTCTTCTGGCGAAAAAACGGGTTCCGGCGGAATGCCTGGTTGCAGCCAGCCGCCTCCGGTCAGGACAGTACTCATGGGACTCGCAACGTGGTGGAAAAGCTAGGTCACTTCGGCTGCATGCGGATCGCGCCGTCGAGACGGATCACTTCACCATTCAGCATCGGGTTGGTGACAATGGCGGCGACCAGATCGGCGTACTCGCCCGGTCTACCGAGCCGCGACGGAAAAGGAATCGAAGCCGCGAGGCTCTGCTGCGCCGATTCCGGCAAAGATTCTACCATCGGCGTCATGAATAACCCCGGCGCCACGGCCATGACGCGGATCCCGTCGCGGGCGAATTCCCGCGCCAGCGGAAGCGTCAACGCGGCAACGCCGCCCTTGGACGACGCGTAGGCCGCCTGACCGATCTGGCCTTCGTAGGCTGCAACCGAGGCGGTGTTCACGACCACTCCCCGTTCGCCTTCGGAATTCGGCTGATTTTCCTTCATCGCCACCACGCCGGCCCGGGCAAGGTTGAACGTCCCGATGAGATTCACCTGGATGACCTTGGCATAGAAATCCAGAGGCATCACGCCGTCTCGTCCCAGCACCCGGCGGTTGCCGATGATGCCCGCGCAACTCACCACCAGCTGTACCCCACCATGCTCCGTGAGCGCTTCGGCAAAAGCGGCGTCGATCTGCGCCTCGCTGGTGACGTCGGCTTTGCGAAAGCGCGCCCCCGCGCCAAGCTCCTGCGCCAGCGCCTGACCCAGTTCCTCGTTCAGATCCAGCATCAACACCCGTCCACCGCTGGCCACCACCTTGCGCGCCACCGCGGCTCCGAGTCCGGATGCGCCGCCGCTGACCACCGCCGAAATACCATCGAAATCCATGACTACCTCTTTTTCCTGCTGTTATGTCAGTCCACTGCGCGAAGACTGCCCCGAATCCAAACAACTTCCTGTGTCTTCCCTTCAGCCGTTTCGGCCGGATCAGGTGTCGTCCGCGAAGCGCAGCAACACCGCATTGCCTTCGACGAAATCACCAACATCTGCCAGCACCATCTCGATCACTCCGTCGCGGGCTGCGATGATCCGATGCTCCATCTTCATCGCTTCCACCACCATCAGCGTATCTCCCTCATTGACCCGGTGGCCGGGCTGGACACGCGACTCGATCACCTTGCCGGCCATGGGCGCTGTTAAAGCCTGCTGCTCCTCCTGGTTGCTGCCGACGACGCCGAGCACCGCCCGCAATGTCAATCGATGACGTCTACCTTCGCCGGTCACCTCGACCCGTTCTCCATCCACCCAGACCCGGTGCCGCGTCTGGCCCGCCTCACTGCCTAAACGAACCCGGTTACCCTCGATCCGTACGGTCCAGGTCGACTCCACACCCTCGTTCAAAATCGTGAGGGCACCCGCGCCGTTCCAGCGCGCGGCAAGCGCGTAGGATTGTCCTGCCGTATCGAACGCGAGCTGTTGCCAGCTGGCGCTTCCAAGCCGCCAACTGTCGGTGTCAGCCCAGGGTGACTGGCCATCACCACGGCGCGCTGCATTTCGCCGCGCCTGTTCGCCGCGCCGCTGCATGACCATGAC
>JAYZWP010000230.1:0-2938 GCA_036142245.1 Pseudomonadota bacterium
ACCCGGCCCATCGCCTGGGAATCGGACGCGATCATCGAGAAGGCGCCCAGGTCGTGAAGAATATCCTCGGCGGCGATGGTCTCGCGGCGGATGCGGGATTCCGCGAAAGCGACATCCTCCGGAATGCGGCTGTCCAGGTGATGGCAGACCATCAACATGTCGAGGTGTTCATCCACGGTGTTGACGGTGTAGGGCCGGGTCGGATTGGTGGACGACGGCAGCACGTTGGCTTCGCCGCACGCCTTGATGATGTCCGGCGCGTGGCCACCGCCGGCCCCTTCGGGGGGGTAGGTGTGGATGGTGCGCCCTTTGAAGGCGGCCAGGGTGTCTTCGACGAAACCGGACTCGTTCAGCGTGTCGGTGTGGATCGCCACCTGTACATCGAACTTCTCCGCCACCGTCAGGCAGTTGTCGATGGCCGCCGGTGTGGTACCCCAGTCCTCGTGCAGCTTGAGCCCCATGGCGCCGGCCCGGAGCTGCTCCTCCAGCGGCAGCGGCAGGCTGACGTTGCCCTTGCCGAGAAACCCGAAGTTCATCGGCAGCGCGTCCGCGGCCTGATACATGCGCTGGATGTACCACGGACCCGGGGTGCAGGTGGTGGCGTTGGTGCCGGCCGCCGGACCGGTGCCGCCGCCGATCATGGTGGTGACGCCGGACATGAGCGCCTCCTCCACCTGCTGGGGACAGATGAAATGGATGTGCGCGTCGATGCTGCCGGCCGTGGCGATGAGCCCCTCGCCGGCGATGATCTCGGTCCCGGCGCCGATGAGGATATCGACGTCGGGCTGGATATCCGGATTGCCCGCCTTCCCCACCGCGACGATGCGCCCGGCGTCGATGCCGATATCCGCCTTGACGATGCCCCAGTGATCCAGAATCAGCGCATTAGTGATGACGGTATCCACCACCTCACCGCTGGCGCGCTGGGACTGGCCCATGCCGTCGCGGATCACCTTGCCGCCGCCGAACTTCACCTCTTCGCCGTAATGGGTACGGTCTTCCTCCACCGCGATCCACAGCGCTGTGTCCGCCAGGCGCACCCGGTCGCCCACGGTGGGGCCGTACATCTGGGCATAGGCGGCGCGCCCCAGACGGCTCACGGGGCGTCTCCGAGCGGCCCCATCACGGCGCCGTTGAACCCGTACACGAGCCGGTCACCGCCCAGCGCCACCAGCGCCACCCGGCGCGTCTGTCCCGGTTCGAAACGCACCGCCGTGCCGGCCGGAATATCCAGCCGGAAACCCCGCGCCTGCTCCCGGGCGAACGCCAGCGCGGCATTGGTCTCGTAGAAGTGAAAATGCGACCCCACCTGAATCGGCCGGTCTCCGGTGTTGGCCACCTCCAGTTCCCGCACCGCGCGGCCGGTGTTGAGTTCGATCTCGCCGGCCGCGGTTTTGATTTCGCCCGGTATCAGTGCCATGGATCTGTTCTCCTTGCAGATGGCTGCGCATGCCGTCGCACCCGCGCGCCTAGACGATGGGCTGGTGTACGGTCACCAGCTTGGTGCCGTCCGGAAAGGTCGCCTCGACCTGAACCTCGTCGATCATTTCCGGCACGCCCTCCATCACGTCGTCGCGCGACAGCAGCGTCGTGCCGTGGGACATGAGTTCCGCGACCGTGCGCCCGTCGCGCGCCCCCTCCAGAATCGCCGCCGAAATATAGGCCACGGCCTCCGGGTAGTTGAGCTTGACTCCCCGTGCAAGGCGCCGCTCGGCGAGCAGGGCCGCGGTAAACAGCAGCAGCTTGTCTTTCTCCCGTGGTGAGAGTTCCATCGATCTCCCCTGTGTCGTCCCGTCATGGATACGCCCCCGGATGCCGGCGGCGTATCAGGTTTTCCAGATGCGCGGAGGGCACGCCGGCAGCCCGGCGAATCCGGGCCGCAGCGCGACCCAGAGCCGCTCGAACGCCACCCGGACCGGTTCGGCGTAACCGGCGGCGGCGCGGCAGATCAGCATGCCATCCATGGCCGTCACCCCGCGGCGGTGCAGACCCTCGCATTGCGCGAGCAACTCTCGTGCCCGGTCCGCCGCGTCGTCTGCGCCCGGCGCCATGACCAGCGTTCCAAACGCCGCCGCCCCGTCGAGTCCCCAGGCCGCGTCGATCAGGCCGTCCCCGGCGGAGAGGCGCAGCCGTTCCAGCAGCACCGGCTCGGCGTCGCGATAGAGGTCGAACTCCTGACGCAGCCGACCGTCGCCGAACCCGATGCCGCAGGCGGGACGCCCCAGCGCCACCACCTCCCAGCCGAAGAACCGTCCCCCGTTCAGGTGGACGTCGGTACGCAGCAGGCCGTCGCTCGACTCGAACAGGATGTTCTCCTGAGGCAGCCATTCGAGCAGCGCTCCCGGGCCCACATGCAGCGACTGCATCAACTCGGCCCGCTCGCCCCCGCTGCGGTACAGCTTGCCCGCTGCCGGCGTCGTGAGCAGCGCATGGGCGGCTTCCTCGAGCCGGATCTGCACCGTGACCCTGTCCCCGCCAACCAGTCCGCCGGGCGGGTGGATCAGGTGCAGGTGGCAGACCCGGGGTCCTTCCGGATAGTGCGCTTTCTGTACCAGAATCGGGCCCAGGTGGCGCCGGTGAGACAAGCAGCTCACCTCGCCGCGGCGCGCGACGGTCAACGACAGCTGCCCGATCCAGGAACTGCCGTGCGGCGCGCCGTTCGGACGCTGCGATACCGGCCGTTGCGGCGCGGCGGGCGTGGCTGGAAATTTCACTATGGTGCGTCTGGTCCCGGTGTGCGGATGGCGCCGTTGCCGGGCATGAATTCTGCAGGAGTCGCGGGTCGGGCGTAAGCCGAGCAAATACCGCACCAGGAACGGCCGGGCTTGCGGCGGGCGGGGTCGAAAACCCGGAAAGGCCGTCCCGACAGACAAAGGCCCGCCGTCGTAAAGCGCTTATGGCCCCCCGCGCGGCGGTTCATCGTGCATCATTCCGGAGC